>JAZOON010000112.1:0-6084 GCA_045655045.1 Eubacteriales bacterium
GACTCATGATATCAACGCCCGCGCCTATTGCCGCCGCGACAGGCTCTTCAACGAGGTACGTTCTCTTAGCTCCAGCATTCGTTCCAGCGTCAACAACGGCTCTCGCCTCAACGTCAGTTACTCCCGAGGGAATACATATGACGACCCTTGGCGGAAGCACGGCATTTCCGCAAGCTCTGCGTATAAAGAACTGCACCATTTTCGCTGTAACGTCGTATTTGTCGATAACGCCGTTTTTCAGCGGTCTTATCACCTCTATATGATCGGGGTTACGTCCGAGCATAGCCTCGGCTTCTTTTCCGATTTTCGTTATCCTTTCGGTGTTGGTATCAACAGCCACCACCGACGGCTCGTGTATAACGATACCCGCGCCCTCGACAAAAACTATGACCGATGCCGTTCCAAGGTCGATTCCTATATCCTTTGAAAGCGTCTTTTTTAACTTAAAATTAAACATACGTACCCCCTTTCCTAAGGGATTTTACATCTACACCCTATATTATACACTTTTAGCGTATAAAATGCAAGTAATATTTTGTCGTATACAAAATTTTTTACCGATTTTTTCTATTTTTTCGGCTTTGCCGCAAGAGTTACGCATATTACTCCTCTTGCCCCGCTCTGCATCAAGGCTTTGGCGCAGACTGACATACTTGCTCCCGTAGTAACTATATCGTCGAAAATAACCGCGTATCTTCCGCTTACGTCTGCGTTTTTCTTCATACGTATTGCCGCTCTTGCGTTTCGGAGTCTGCTTCTTTTGTCAAGCTCCTTTTGCTGTCTTTTGGTGCGCACCGTATAGAAAGCGGGCAAAAATTCGTATCCCATGATAGCTGACAGTGCTTTTGCAACAAGCCTTGATTGGTCAAAGCCGTGAGAATTATGCGATCGCTTCCCTCTCGGAACGTAGGTAATAAACGCGCCCTCCTTATCACCGACTCCAAGCGCGTCAAGCTCCTCAGCTATGGCGGTGCGCAAGCCGTCAGCCACAAACCCCGTCATTCGCTTGCTTTTTCTGTGCTTTATCCAATAGACCATACTCATAGACGCGCAACGCGAATTATCCTCCTTGTAAAAAACAAGCTTTCTCAACGTCAGCGCGCCCGATTTTTTCAATACGTCGGGCATACAGCCGCACTCACGCGCGGGCAAAAAGCACTCCTTGCAGGTAACTACCGTATCCGCATTCCAATCCGCCCGACATTTTTGGCAAAACGCTCCGTCGGAGATCTGCCAAGGCAGTATCTCACCGCAGCCGCCGCACTTGTGAACGGTAATATATTTTCTGATAAATTCCCCCGACGTCATTTATCCGTCTCCCGCAAAAGCATCTCAAGCCCAGTATATCTTTGTAGCTGCTTGTCATTGGCAACCATTTCCGCGATCACGTCCTCGCGACCGACGATTATGACCATATTCTGAGCTCGCGTAATTGCGGTATAAAGAAGGTTTCTCGTCAGCAGCATTTGCGGCGCGGAATAAATTGGAATAACGACTATAGGGTACTCACTTCCCTGACTTTTGTGCACCGTTATTGCGTAAGAATGCTCAAGCTCCTCCAGCAATCCGAATTCATACTGCACGCGCCTGTCGTCAAACAGTATCTCCATATATCCGTCCGACTCGTATATTCCCTCAACAGTTCCCATATCTCCGTTGAATATACCGCTACCCGTTTTTCCGTCAAGCTCTCTTGTCCAGACGATATCGTAATTATTCCGCACCTGCATGACCTTATCGCCTTCGCGTATAACGCGATCCCTGAAGGTACGCTCTTTTTTGCCGAACGCGGGCGGATTGAGTCTGCTTTGAAGCAGCAGATTGAGTGTCTCCGTTCCCGCCTCTCCCTTGCGCGACGGGGTGATTATCTGCGTGCCGTACCTTCCTATATCGCCGTACGTCCTCGGTAGCCTCGTCTGACAAAGGTCTGCAACGGTTGCCGCTATTTCCCTTTCCGTTTTTCTTGGGAGAAAGAAGAAATCGTTGTTTTTAACGTCAAGCACGGGCATATTTCCGTTGTTTACCGCGTGCGCGTTGGTTATAATAAGACTTTTTTGCGCCTGACGGAATATCTCCGTAAGCCTTACCGTAGCAAAACGCTCGCTTTCTATAATGTCTCGCAGAACGTTACCCGCACCGACGGACGGGAGCTGGTCGGAGTCGCCTATTATTATAAATCTCGCCCCGGGCTTTATAGCCTTGAGCAGCGCGTACATAAGCGCGTTATCGATCATTGATGCCTCATCGACTATTATTATCTGCTCGTCAAGAAGGAAATTTTCGTTTCTCGCAAAGCAGACCTCTCCCGAAGCATCGTAAGACATCTCAAGCATTCTGTGTACGGTCTTTGCTTCCATGCTCGTGGACTCCGAAAGCCGCTTGGCGGCTCTTCCCGTCGGAGCGGCAAGCGCGATATCAAAGCCCATACTGTCAAAAATGTGTATAAGCGCACGCACGACCGTCGTTTTTCCCGTACCCGGCCCCCCCGTAAGCACCATAACTCCGTAGCGAAGCGCGTCCTCGATAGCCTTTTTCTGCATATCGGCGTAATGAATACAGCTCTTACACTCTTCTCCCGAAATAAAATGGCTTATATCAGCAACGCCTACCGACGCGCACGTTCTGTCAAGCAAGGTAAGCTTTTCGGAGATATACTTCTCCATTTCCCATACCTCGTCTTGATATATCATCTCCTGTCCGCTTTTCCTGCGAGATATGAGCTTCTTCTCTCTGAGAAGCTCAACGACCGCTCTCTCTACCTCGTCAGGCGTTACTGCAAGCAGCGTAGCCGCACTCTCACGAAGCTTTTCCCGCGGCAGGCATACGTGACCGTTCACGATACCGTTCTTTGTCAGCACGTAATTAATTCCGCTCATTATGCGGTCAAAGTTATTGTCGGTAAAGCCAAGGCTTTTAGCCATACCGTCAGCCTTTTCAAAGCCTATTCCCACTATCTCGTTACAAAGCCTGTAAGGATTTTTCTTAGCCACGTCAACTGCTCTGCCGCCCCATCTCTTGTAAATTTTGAGCGTGGTAGATACTCCGAAATAATCTCGGAAGAACATCATAGCATTTCTGACACCCGCCTGCTCCTTAAAATTCTCCGAAACAGCAGCGGCAAGCTTTGGGGATATGCCCTTTATATTTGCAAGCCATTCGTGATGATTTTCTATGACGTTAAACGTATCCTCTCCGAATTCGTCAACTATTCGCTTGGCAAGCTTCGGCCCTATTCCCTTAACCGTACCCGAAGAAAGATATCGGAGAATAGACGCCTCGTCCGCGGGCATAAACCTTTCGTACTGTACTACACTGAATTGCTTTCCGTACTTGGGATTGTGAACCCATTTGCCGTATACCGTAAGCCCGTCGCCCTCGCCGACAAGAGGCATTATGCCTACGACGGTTATTATCTCGTCGTTCTCTATTCCAACGTCGCATATGGTATATCCCGTCTCTTCGTTGGTGTAGATCACGTTCTCTACCGTTCCCTCAAGCCTTTGAAGGTCCTTGGGGGCGCTCTGAAGCTCCTCGTGCACGTCTCTTCTCCTTTCAGTGGTAATAGTAATTATCTTATCGTGGGATTTTAACGTCAGAACTTTCTTTCGAGAAAGTTCCGACACCTCAAAGAACTTATGGGCAAGGATAAATAACCCATTTTCCAAGAAGTTTTTTGGCGCTACCTTTTTTTCAAAAAAGGTAGCAAAAACCGCGTCCCCGCGTCCCCGCGTCCCCGCATCCATTGATAATAAGGGGAAACCCGTCTGTGAGTCCCCCCTGAAAAATCAGTTAAATGCCTTTGACAGCGCCTCTGCCATATCCGTCTTTTCCCATGGCAGGTCGATATCCTCTCTGCCCATATGACCGTATGCTGCGGTCTGACAGTAGATAGGACGGCGAAGATCAAATTTCTTTATTATAGCCGCGGGTCTGAAATCGAAGAGCTTGTCCACCTCAGCGGCAATAGCTCCGTCGTCAGCCTTACCCGTACCGAAAGTATCGATCATAACGGACACAGGCTTTGCCACGCCTATGGCGTAAGCGACCTGAACCTCGCACTTGTCCGCAAGTCCCGCCGCTACTATATTCTTCGCGACGTATCTTGCCGCGTATGACGCGGAACGGTCAACCTTTGTCGGGTCCTTACCCGAAAACGCGCCGCCGCCGTGACGGGAATATCCGCCGTATGTATCAACGATTATCTTTCTTCCCGTAAGTCCCGTATCCCCCGCAGGTCCTCCGACAACGAAGCGTCCCGTGGGATTTACGTATATCTTGGTATCTCCGTCCAAAAGGCTCGCGGGAACTATCGGCTCGATAACGTTCTTTATAACGTCTTTTCTTATCTGCTCAAGCGTTACGTCCGCGCTGTGCTGAGACGAAATAACGACAGCGTCAATTCTTACGGGCTTTCCGTCGTGATATTCAACGGTGACCTGAGTTTTTCCGTCGGGGCGGAGATATTCAAGCGTACCGTTCTTTCTGACCTCGGTAAGTCTTATGGCAAGCTTGTGCGACAAGGATATAGGAAGCGGCATAAGCTCAGCCGTCTCGTTACAAGCGTAGCCGAACATAAGTCCTTGGTCGCCCGCTCCCGTGTCAAGTCCGTCTCCGTTGCCCTCTTTTGCTTCAAGCGACTTGTCAACTCCCATAGCAATATCGGGTGACTGCTCGTGTATAGCAACGGTAACCTTACAGTTATCCGCGTCAAAGCCGATAGTCGTGTCCGTGTAGCCGATCTCGCGCACGGTGTCTCTTACCACCTTCTCCACGTCAACCTTAGCGGCAGTGGTTATCTCACCCATTACGGTAACTGAGTCCGTGGTACAAAAGGTCTCGCACGCAACGCGGGAATACTTGTCCTGAGCAAGTATAGCGTCAAGCATAGCGTCGGATATTTTATCGCAGACCTTATCGGGATGTCCTTCGGTAACCGATTCGGACGTAAAAAGCATTTTTCTCATGATATTTTCCTCCATAAAAAATCTCCGAATTTCTCCGGAGATAAAAATTCTCATCTTCCGGAATTAGCACCTTACCCTACGGGCAGGTTGCCGTGGCTTCATAGGGCCTGTCCCTCCACCACTCTTGATAAGAGATATGTAATTTTACTTTTTATAGTATAGCATAAAATGCGTTATTTTTCAACACTATTTTATAAAAAAACTTATATTTTTTCAATTAAACGCGATCTTTCCGCCAAGCACGAGGAAGATAACGAGTAGAGCGACAACGGCTACCGTTCCGCCTATCGCCCAAACGAGCACGGTGTGAATTTTTTTGCTCTCGCGGCTCTCGGACTGCCCGTCGCTCTCGCGCTTTCCAAAGCCCGTAAGCTTCAATATCTTCGTGAGCGGCTTATATACGCACAGCGTCAGAGATGCGTTAAGCACCGCCTTTATGGCGTTAAACGGAAGCAGCAGCGTAGGTATCATCGTCATAACGTCGCTTCTTGCCACGCCCATATAATAAGGCGTGATAAACATATTTGCAAGTATCATAACGGCAGTCATAGCGCACACCGCCGAGCAAAGTCCTACGACCGCCCCCGACAGCGTCTTTTTGAAACGGTAAATAACACTTGCCGTTCCCACGAACGCCATACTGCTGAGTATATTCATAATCAATCCGTAAGGTCCCGTTGTGCTGACGGTAATAAACTCAAGCACGGGAACTATTATCGAAAGTGCCAGACCATATATCGGTCCAAAATACATCGCGCACACCGTGATAACGACGTCCTTAAAATCAAGATTGAGAAATCCCACGGGAATATGTACGAAATGCACTGCGTAAGCAAGCGCGGCGAACATTGCCACCGCAACGAGTTTTTTTACGTTCTGTTTGTTTTTTCTTTCTTTCATAAAAAAATCTCCCTTCTGAAAATAGGGAGAAGATAACTATTCAGTTCGGGCGCTTGCCCGCGTATCTTCTCTCATCCGGACTTTACCGTCGGCGCAGGATTTTCACCTGCTCGGCTCTTTCGAGTTCGTGGGCTTTACCACCGGTATGGAATTTCACCAATCCCCAAAGATAGTTTGAAATTAGATTTTTGTCAGAAAGTCGGAGGCCAAGCGGTCTTAG
>JAZOON010000113.1:0-13209 GCA_045655045.1 Eubacteriales bacterium
AAATGGCGCTCGACACGGGGTTGGTTAGGATATAGGACGCTTCCACCTTTTTTTCGAAAAAGGTGGAGCCAAAAAACTCGTGGGCGGGAAAAGATAAAGGATAGTGGCGGAAGGCTGTATCAATCCCATTCCCCACGCAAATCTATCTTCAATTATTTTTTGGGGTGGCGGCACCCAAAAAATTGCGCGAGCAATTCTTAGAAGGATACAATAAACGAACGTTTTCGTTTCCATATAAAACGTGCTTTCGATGTGTTCGTATAAACCTCAGCCACCCATTTCCCGAGAAGTTCTTTGAGGTGTCGGAACTTTCTCGAAAGAAAGTTCTGACAAAAAAGCGCCTTAAAAACACCCCTCACATAAAAAAGAAAAACTTAGAAAGGTTACAGAACCGTTGAGTAAGAAAGAAAAAAAGATAAAAAAGAGAAATCCCAAGGGAAGCAAGTTCTTCAGGACGTTCAGAGTACTGTTTTCGTGGGTGGTCGGACTGATATTCAGAATAAAGGTCGTAAACAGGCAGAACGAGCCCGCCGAGGGCGGATACGTCGTTTGCGCAAATCACATCTCGGCAACGGACCCTATAATGCTTTGCTACGCGTTCCGCAAGCATCAGGTGCGCTTTATGGCTAAAAAGGAGCTGTTCAGCATACCCGTTCTCGCGCAGCTTATAAGAATGCTCGGAGCTTTCCCCGTGGACAGAGGAGGCGGCGACGTCGGCGCGATAAAGAATGCCGTGGGCATAGTCGAGGGCGGCTGCTGTCTTGGAATATTCCCGCAAGGGCACAGATATCCCGGAGAGGACCCGAGAGGCACGCCCACGAAGAACGGAGCAGCGCTTATAGCGGTAAGAGCGAGCGCGCCCGTAGTTCCCGTTTACATCTGGCGAAAGGGAAAGAAAGGCGGCGTTTTCCGCAGAACTTACGTCATTATCGGAGAAAAGATACCGTTCGAGGACTTTGGCTACGATAAGGAAGCAACGGGCGAATATAACCGTATAACGTCTACCGTTTTTGACAGGGTATGCGCGCTCGGAGAGGAATTTGAGGCGTCGCTTGAGGAGAAAAAGAAGAGATGAGTGTAACCGTTGCTAAGAACGCGGGCTTTTGCTTTGGGGTAAAGAGAGCTACCGACAGCCTTGCCGAGGCTATCGGGAAAAAGTCGGCGGGAGAGAGGATATACACGCTCGGCACGCTTATCCATAACGAGACTTACAACAAGAGCCTTGCGCAAAAGGGCGTTGAGGTCACGGACGTTGCGAGTATTCCCGAAATCGCGAAAAAAGCCACGCCCGAAGAGCCCGTGACCGTTTTCGTAAGAGCGCACGGTATACCCGTTGAGGACGAGGACACGCTGCGTTATTGGGAAAGCAGTAACCCCTGCTTCAGGTATCTTGACTGCACCTGCCCGTACGTCAAGAAAATACATAAAATCGCGGCGGACCATTCTTCGCCCGACAACGTATTTTTGCTTCTTGGCTCTGCGGCGCACCCCGAGGTTGTGGGCATAATGAGCTATTTTGAGCACGCAAAATACGTGGTAAGCTCGGCGGACGAGCTTGAAAAGTTGCTTGGCTCGGACGAGTGGAAAAAACATGCGAAAAAAACACCAATTTTAGCGGCTCAAACCACTCAAAATTTGTCAGAATGGAAAAAAACACAACAAATTTTAAAAAACCTATATACAAACGCGCTTATTTTTGATACAATATGTATTGTGACGGAAACAAGGCAGACGGAAACTGCCAAGCTGTCACGCGAGAGCGACGTTATGATAGTCATAGGCGGCCGCGAAAGCTCGAATACGGCAAAGCTGTATTCGATATGTAAGGAAAATTGTCCTCATACCGTTTGGATCGAAGGACCGAACGAGCTTGAGGTTAACAATTTAATAACGTCAGCCCACACGAAAGTGGGTATAGCGGCGGGTGCATCAACCCCGTCAGGTGTAATTCAGGAGGTATATGAAACCATGAGCGAAATGAATGAAAATTTTGCAGAACTGTTTGATGCGACAGAAATCAAAACTTTAAATACAGGAGACACCGTAATCGGAACAGTAACGTCCGTTACCGACGCAGAGCTTTATCTTGACCTCGGCGCGCAGGTGACAGGCCTTATCAAGGCTGAGCAGATCACCGACGACACGTCCGTGAAGCTTACCGAGATGTACAAGCCCGGCGACGAGATCGAAGCTTTCGTTATCCGCGTAAGCGACATCGAGGGCTTTGCTGAGCTTTCCAAGAAGAGAGTTGATTCCGATAAGAATTGGCAGAAGATAGTTGCTGCGGCTGAGAACGGCGAGACCCTTACAGGTAAGGTCGTTGAGGTCGTAAGAGGCGGCGTTGCCGTTCTCGTTGACGCAAACCGCGTATTCGTTCCCGCATCCCACACGGGTGTTCCGAAGGACGAGAGCCTTGAGACTATCAAGGGCAACGAGGTAAGCCTTAAGGTTATTGAGGTTAAGGGTAAGAAGGCTATCGGTTCTATAAGACTTGTAGCAAGAGAAGAGAGACGCGCGGCTGAGGAAGCGTTCTGGGCGTCTATCGAAGAGGGTAAGGTATACACGGGCGCAGTTAAGAGCATGACCTCTTACGGTGCTTTCGTTGACCTTGGCGGAGTTGACGGTATGGTACATAAGACCGAGCTTCCCTGGAAGCCCATCGCTACTCCCGCAAACGTTTTGGAGATCGGTCAGGAGATCGAGGTATTCGTTAAGAGCTTCGACGCTGAAAAGAAGAGAATTTCTCTCGGATACAAGAAGGATTGCGACAATCCTTGGTATATCTTCACCGCGAAGTACGCAGTTGGCGATATCGCTACCGTTAAGATAGTAAATCTTATGCCCTTCGGCGCGTTCGCGCAGATCGTTGACGGAGTTGACGGACTTATCCACATCTCCCAGATAGCGCAGGAGAAGATCGGCAAGCCTGCTGACGTTCTCACGCTCGGTCAGGAGGTTGAGGCGAAGATCATCGCTATCGACGAGGAAAACCATAAGGTAAGCCTTTCTATCCGCGCGCTTCTCGACGAGGCGCAGGCACAGGCTGAGGCTATGCCCGAGGAAGCTGCTGAGGAAGTAGCAGAGGAAGCCGTAGAGGTAGCAGAAGAGGCTGTTGCCGAGGAAGCAGCTGCGGCTGACGCAGAGTAATTAAAATATACGCAGGGCTGTTTGCCGAGCGCCAAGACGCAAGTCGCGGCAAAGGGCGGCAGCCTTGCTTTGTTTAAGAGGTTTTTATGGATTTGAAGTTTAACAGTGACGGTACTGCCGTTATGACCGAGGATATAGAAAAAAGACTTTGCATGATAACCGACGAGGCAAGGCGCGCCGCGGAGGAGCTGGTCGAGATCGCAGGCATTGGGGCGGGAGATATTTTCGTTGTTGGCTGCTCCACGTCGGAGGTTACGGGAAATCTTATCGGACACGCATCCGTATTGCCCGTCGCAAGGGCTGTTTTTGACGGTATTTATCCCGTTCTGAGAGAGAGGGGTATATTTATCGCGGCGCAGTGCTGCGAGCATCTTAACAGAGCTATAATAACCGAGAGGGCATGCGCCGAGAAATACGGGCTTGAGGCGGTTTGCGTCCGTCCTATGCCCAAGGCGGGAGGCTCGTTCGCTACGGTTACGTGGGAGACGCTTGAGAGCCCTGTAGCTCTTGAGGAGATAAAGGCGCACGCGGGTATAGACATTGGAGGTACGCTTATCGGAATGCACCTCAGAGCAGTAGCCGTTCCCGTAAGA
Source organism: Eubacteriales bacterium (assembly GCA_045655045.1). GTDB lineage: Bacteria > Bacillota > Clostridia > Oscillospirales > CAG-272 > HGM12713. The sequence continues at coordinate 3,741 of JAZOON010000113.1, forward strand.
CTTAAGACGGAGAAGATAGGAGAGGCAAGGATACTGTGCGCGAGAACACGCCCGAAATATATCGGCGGAGCGAGAGCTGTGTACGAATAATAGGGTAATTTCGCACAATACGGCGTTTTTTGTTTTGTTAAATCTGCCTTTTGAAATTTTTGTAATTTTGTGGTATAATTATATTAGCGACAAAATTACAAGGATCGGAGGGGCTGGATATGTTTGAAAAGGGTAGTTACGTAACTTACCGCTCGGAGGGCGTTTGCGTTATACTTGATATACGCAAGGAAAGGTTCGGCGGAAACGAGGAAGAAGAGGATTATTACATACTTGCGCCCGTCAACGATATGAAGTCCACCGTCTTCGTTCCCGTGAATAACGAGACGCTCGTGGGGTATATGAGAGAGCTTCTGTGCGCTGAGGAGCTTAACGCCTTTATTGCAGAGTGCAAGGAAGAAAGACTTGAATGGATACCCGAAAACAGAGCGAGAAATACGGTTTTCAAGCAGATACTTTCCGTGGGTAGCCGCAAAGACCGCATAGCTCTTATAAACACGCTTTACGATAGGCTTGACCATATGAGGAGCATTGGAAAGAAAGCTGGAACTATGGATATAGCTTTGCTTGAAAGAGCGGAAAAGCTTTTGTTTGAGGAGCTTTCGTTCTCTTGCGAAATAAACTCTCAGGATGAGGTCAAGGCTGTAGTGAGAGGGGAAATTCCCCTTACGCCGCGAAAGGAATAAAAGATAAAAGTTTTTTTGATATATATTAAAAAAGATATTGACAAAACAGGCAAAATGGGGTATAATATGTATCGTAGGTTTTGAAAAACGGCGAACCCATTACGGAGAAGTACTCAAGAGGCCGAAGAGGCGCCCCTGCTAAGGGTGTAGGTCGGGTATACCGGCGCGAGAGTTCAAATCTCTCCTTCTCCGCCAGAAAAAGTCCTTGATTTTCAAGGACTTTTTTCATTGTAAACCGAAAACCACGCGATAGCTTACTTCATAGTCGCGTGTTTCAAAAAAGCTATGCCCGAAACTGAAATCCCCTCGTTTTTTTAACGGACTTGTTAAAAAAACGGGGGATATTTATTCTCGACGTACATATTTTATAATCTAAAAATAAACATTTTTTGCTTGTTTTGTTGTAGCAATCGATTTTGTTTTATGGTATAATAAGCTTACTCGAGTGAAAAATCAAAATTCAAGGAGACCATAATGAATACCGATAAAATTTATGCTGAACAGATAGCAAATCAATACGCACCAAAGCAAACCTCAAAGGTTAAAGCCCTGAAGCGCTTGGACGCGAAAGCAAAAAGACCTGCTAACGTCTTTGCTTATACGTTCGGGGTGTTTTCAAGCCTCGTTTTAGGCGTTGGAATGTGTTTGTCAATGGGAGTTATAGGCGCAGCTACGCCCGCTATGATGGCTGTTGGTATTGCAGTCGGATGCGTTGGAATATTGGGCGTGAGCGTAAATTACCCTTTGTATAAAAAAATACTTATAATCTCAAAAAACAAATACGCTGCGGATATTATAAGACTTGCAAAAGAAATAGCAGCCGAAGAATAAATTATTGAAATGAAAAATCATTTTTTTCGAAGAGTGAAAAAAGACGCTCGTTTCAGAATCAAGCTGCTTTTGTGTGTCTCTACCGCCCTTGGCGCGATGTATTCTGCCTTTTTATTCTTCATAGGCAGTGAAAATTCTTCAAAATGGTTTTTGATAACGTCTGTCTACTATGCGTTGCTTTCCGTTTCGCGCGTTTTTGCTTTCGCTCAAATAAAATCAACTCGCAACGCACGTTCAAAAATGAAAATTTTACGCGCTTGCGGCTGCTTTTTACTTTTGATAAATTTAGCTGTTTCGGTGATGTCATTTGTGCTCATAAATGAAGAAGGATATATAAAGCATCACGAAATTACGGTGATTGCGTTGGCGACTTACACATTTTCCTCGCTTACACTCTCCGTTATTGGCGGCGTGAAGTATTTTAAAAGGGATCGCTATGCGTATTCCTGCGCGAAGCTTATCGGGCTTGTTTCCTCTGGCGTTTCGCTGCTTACGCTGACGAATACTATGCTTGCTACGTTTGGTGAGCGGGATATGGCGTTGAGAAGTATTATTTTACCGATTTTAAGCGCCGCTGTTTCTTCGTTTATAATTTTAAGCGCGATTTTTGCTATACGTAAGGCTAATACGGAATTAAGGATTTTAAAAAATGAAAAAGAATGACGGTAAATATTTTTACACGGCAAGGCTTATGAATCAAGCTATATTGGAGCTGCTTGAAAAAAAGGATATAGAATTTATTACGGTCACGGAAATAACCAAGAAGGCGGGCGTAAACCGTTCTACCTTTTATCTTCATTATGATAACGTGTACGAGCTGCTTGAGGAAGCCGTTCAAAATCTCAACGGTGAATTTATAAGCTCGTTTGATTTGAAATCCCCCATTGAAATAAATTCTCAGAACGATGCGTTTTTGATTACCGAGGAATATTTGATTCCGTATCTTGAATTCTGTAAAAAGAATAAAAGAGTCTTGAAGCTGGTACATCAAAAGCCGTGGCTGTTTGGTCAGGATAAGGTGTATCGGAAAATGTATAATGAAATTTTTTACCCCGCTATATCGCAGTTTATTATCAAGGAGAGCGATAGGGTATACAAGCTTGAATATTTTACTCGTGGCGTTGCTGCGATAGTTCACAAATGGCTGGAGCTGGATTGCGCTGAGGAAATAGACGAGCTTGTGAAAATTATTAAGGATTGCGTAGGGTATTGAGATCTTTGCTTTTTTCTTTAGAGATTTTATTGACAATTTTTTCTTTATATGCTATAATCAAACAAAGAGAAGGGCTTTAATATTTTCAGCCGTTCGGTCAATAATAATTAAAAAGAGGTAGAAAAAATGGTTGTCACTAATATAAACAGTCCCGAGCTTGGACTATACGAAAAATTAAATGAAAATTTTGCTAAGGCGTTTGAGATAGTAAAAGCGGCTGTGCAAAACGTGCCCGAGGTCGGAAAATACGAGGTGGACGGAAAGAACGTTTACTATATGTCGCAGGAGTATCTGACCAAAACTCCCGGAGAGGCGAAGTTTGAGGCTCATAAGAAATATATTGACATTCAGGTCGTGCTTGACGGCGAGGAGATAATCCGCTTTGACGCGCCTGAGAAGCTGTCGGTGACTCAGGAATACGATGAGGTTAAGGACTGCATGCTCTTTGCTATGAATCGCGAGTTCGATTCCGTGCGTCTTGGCAAGGGCGATATGACGATAATTTTCCCCGGCGAGCCTCACGCGCCCGGTATCGGCACGGCGGCTGAGCCTGCCGGCGTCAAAAAATTGGTTATAAAGATACTTTACTGATCGAAATTCCAAAAAATATCAGCTATATTTCGCCTTAGCCGTGACAAAATATACACAGACGGAAAACCAAAAAAGGAGGCTATGGCGATGTTATTGGACAGAATAGCGTTGATAATAACCGTAATAGGCGCGCTTAACTGGGGTAGCATAGGTCTTTTTCAATTTGACCTTGTTGCTTGGCTCGGCGGCGGTATGGACGGTTTGGTCAGCCGTATAATTTACACGGTAGTCGCTCTCGCGGGAATCTGGTGTCTTACACTCGTTTTCCGTGCGCGTGAGAGATTTCATGCTGTGGGAGAAGGCAGATAAATAAAAAAATTACGGAGCAGTCTTTAAGATTGCTCCGTATTTTTTTGCGCGTTTTTCATTCTTATCCAATTTGTAAATCCGTAAAGGTCGTTGACTAAGAATGCGAGGAAGCAGACTATCATAGGCGCGTTTGCGGGTTCATTCACTGCGGCTAACACCCAAAGCACTATAAGAACTACGTCGTTGACCGCATAGGCAAGTGCGTAAAAGGGAGAACGGCGTACCGTGAGTGATGACGCTATGAAGCTCGTTGCTATGGATAGTGTGCTGAACAGAAGATTTGCCGTTCCGAGCAGCTTTAAAATAAAGTAAAAGGATACGGTTACGGCTACGGTCGATGCGACGATAAAGGTCAGGCTTCTTTTGGTAAGCCTACCGACACGCACCTGATGCTCGCGATACGGGTGCTTTATCCAGGCTACGGTTGAGAATACCGCGATACCGCCGCTCATAAATACGTACGATATCATTTCGCCGTAATATCTTTCGCCAAAGGAAACGGCGGCGTATAACAGACTGAATATTATAATGAGTATCTGCCCCATCACGTCACCCTTGGCGGTGAATATAAGGGCGGTGAGCCCGATTATACTTGCCGCAAGCGTCAGGGGATTTGGATAGGGGAGAAATGCGAATGATATTATGACCGCAAGCTCCGATACGAGCCAAAGCAGTTTTTCAAAAAGGGTGAGTGAGGCTATCGCTCCCTTGATGTGGCGTAATATTTTTTTCATACGTCCTCCTCGAAGAACACAAAATCAACGGGTATTATATCACAAAAGGACGTAAAAGTCAAGAGGATTTTTGGCAAACGTCAAATATTGAAAATGCGAAATAATTATATTTATATGGCTTTTAGATGAATGAAAAATAGCGACGAAAAATAAAGCGCGGAATTTGGATTATCGCTTAATATATAAATAAATCTAAAATAAAATGCGATAAATAAAACAAAAATTCAAGCGAGCAATATGGCTGAGACGAAAGGCGAAAATTACAATATGATTGATAAAAATATATTTATCGTTGACATGCACTCCGAGGTGTGGTATAATAGGAGTGTTATATATAATAATATATGAAATCAACTTCCAAAATAACGAAGATTGCAGAGGAGATACATATGTCTGATTACTCGAATATCATATCACGGCTGACGGTGGAGCAAAAGGCTTCGCTCGTTACGTCTTCGGGTGGCTGGAGTAAAATAGTTGCAGGAAGCGTCAAGGCTTCCGCTCTTACGCCTTCGGACGGTGCGTACGGCGTTAAGGTTCAGGGCGGACTGAAAATGAGCGGCGCGCCTACGACACGCTTTCCGTCTCCGTTGAACGTTGCGAGAAGCTGGAATCTCAAACTGGCGGCGCAGGTGGCGGACGTCATTGCGTCGGAGGCAAGGGCTCTCGGTGTAAATACCCTTATCGCCCCCGATGGCGGTGTTGTCGATTTTAAAGCTCGGACCGATAAAAGACGGCGCTTATCAGAGGACGGGTATCTTTCGGGCAAGATGCTTTCGGCATACGTGGAGGGCTACCGCCATTCGGGTGTGCTTGGTTGCGTGAAAATGACCGATGCGACCACTTCTGGTATCCGTGATGAAAAGCAATACAGAGAGATAGTCTTACAGCCGTACGAAACGGCGGTAAAAGAGGGAAAAGCTCAGCTCGTAAGCATTCCCGCGGGTGCGGTGAGCGGAACTTTTGCCTGCGAGAACAGACATCTCGTTCGAGGAATACTGCAAACGGAGTGGGGCTTTGACGGAGCTATCGCTTGCGACGTACGTGGCGGAGAAAATCTTACGAAGACCTTTGCCGTCGGCGCGTCTCTTATAAATTCGGATTCTCCTTCAAAGGAGGCTCAAAGACTTTCAAAGGCAGTTTATAATCACAAGAGAATACTTGAAGGCGTGCAGAGCGGAGCGTACGAGGCATCGGCTCTCGCCGCGGCTATGAGTACGGGCGAGGCGGTGTCCGAGGAGCTTCTCGACGAGGCGCTTCAGAGAATATTTGAAACCGTTGAGGCGTACGACGTCGGAGAGGTCGAGGCGGGCGACAGCTATTCTGCCTACCCCTTCAACCACCCCGTTATGTTCGACGAGCAGAAGAACGCTGCGGCGGCGTACGACGCGGCGCTTGAAACCGTTGTCCTTCTCAAAAACGACGGAGCTCTTCCCGTAGCGGAGGGTGAGAGAGTGGCGTTTGTGGGCGAGTATGCGTTTTTGCCGTTTGCGGCGTGCGTTGACGACGGCTTCGTTGCGCTTGACAACGAGATAACCGTGAAGATGCTGTCCAAATCGGGTATTGAGGTCGTAGGCTGCGCAAAGGGATATTCCCGCGGCGCAAATGATTTCGAAGCCGCGGCGTTACTTGGAGACGCAAAGGCTTTGGCGAACGGCGCGGACGTCGTGGTCGCGTATCTCGGAGACCTTGCCGAGCGAGGCAGCGGTATACCCGAGCATCAGATGAGATTTTTGCGCGAGCTGAGACAGAGTACCTCTGCAAGGATAGTCGCCGTTTACGTCGGAAACGGACTTGGCAATATGGATTGGAATGATCTGTGCGACGCGGTGGTGCTTGCGGGTGACGCGGGACAGGGCGGAGCGAAGGCGGTCCTTAAGGTGCTTTCGGGCGCGTACTGCCCGTCGGCAAAGCTTACGCAGACTGCTTTTGCGGCAAACGGCGGCGTTAAATATCCGTTCGGTCACGGACTTTCATATACTGAATTTGAGTATTCCGAGCTTCGTGTGTCGGAGCGCGGGGTGAGATTTAAAATAACGAACGCGGGAAGCGTTGCGGGCGCGGAAATTGCCCAGATATACGTTGGCAAGCAAGACTCTGACGTGTTCCCGAGGCGCGCTCTTCGTGGCTTTGAGAAAATCTACCTTGACGCGGGAGAGAGCAGATATGCGGAGATCGCCTTTGACAGTAAGGCGTTCAGGTATTACAACACGGTCACTCACTCGTGGGAGACTGAGGGCGGTGTGTATGAGATATGCGTTGGAGCGTCATTTGGCGATATAAGGCTTTCGGGCGAGGTGAGCGTGCCGTCAAGCGGCTCGGAAGTACCCGAAAAAGCGTGCGAAGCGATTGAGGAACGACCCGTAGCGTATAAATCCGACACGTTCTCAATGGGAAAGATCATAGGGCTTATCGGTGCGATAGCGGGCGTGGCAATACTTGCGATGCTCTACTTCGCGTTCGGAAGGGAAGCTGTATTCGATCTGTTCTTCGTTCGGAGAAAGGACGAGATCATATGGGATAGCTGCTTTACGGCGGTGTTCCTGCTCGGTCTTGCGGGCGCTGTCGTTGCGCTTGTTATGACGCTTAAAGGCTCAAAGACGGAGGGCACGTACGTCGCGGCTGCTCGCGCCCCGTTTACGTTCGGACAGACGGAATACAAGCCCGATACGGTGTATGCGGACGATTGGAAGAGCTTGTTTGGAGAGAAAGAAAAGGACGAGGGCTTATTTGACGAGGTAGTCGAAGAAGCGGTCGAAGAGCCTGTTGAGACCGTCGCTCCGTCGGAGTGCGCTTTGGTAAGATATTCGACGTTTGACACGCTTGAGGCGGGCGTTGGCGCTATAGGCGCGGCTTTCTGCAAATACGTTGCGGAGAAGCGCATCGTTGCAAGCGGTGAGGAGCTTATCGAGCTTCTTGCGGCTGTGGCGGCTTCAAGAATAATCGCGGTAAGATGCAGCAGTGCCGAGGGCGCGCTCAGAACGCTTGAGAGCCTTGGCGAGTTTTTGGACGCAGACGTTTCCTTCGCCCGCGCGGAGGACTTGGCTGACGTCGTTGCCGCATCGGCTGAGAGAGCGGCGGCAGATACGGAAAGAGTAAATATTACCGTAGTTCACGGCAAAGAGACGGACGACGTCCGCACGCTGCTCGGTGAGATCGCCGATTACACGGGCAACAGTCCCGCCGCACACGGCGTAAGACTTGGCGAGAGCAGTGTGGCTCTGCCTTCAAATATGTGGTTTGTTGTTCTGATACCCGACGATAAGGCGACCGAAACGGGAGATGCTTGCGTTATAAGACTTCACGCAAACGCAGACGAAATGCTCGACGTTGAAACGGCAATGGCGCAGGATTACGACAACGAATTTATATACGCTTATACCTTGCGCCGCGCAAATCTTGCCGATCTTGTCGAGAGAGCGAGAGAGGTATATTACCTTTCCGAGAAATATTGGAGAAAGATCGACAAGCTCACGGAGCATATAAATGCGAGCATTCCTTTTCGCATCTCCAACAGAACGGCGAACGCTATGGAGCGCTTCGTTGCAGTATGCGTGGGTAACGGAATAGAGCAGGAGGCGGCTATGGACTGTGTTCTGGCTTCGCTCGTGCTTGATACGCTGTCGGCGAAGGACGCGGGAAAGCTTGGCGGTGACGAGACGTTGACGGAATTTATGGACGCGGTGTTCGGAGCTGATAAGGACGACCGCTCAAGAGAAGCCGTAAGACTTAAGGGAATAAAGTAAGGCGCGGAGGATCGAAATGGAATTGTTGAATTTGAATTACGCGTCGGCGGCGATCAGCGCGCGCGGCGTATTTGAGTTTATCTGGAAGATACTCACGAATCGTTACGCGCTCGGTCTTTACGTGCTTATAGTTCTCGGACTTATCATAGCGGTTATCGCGGTGATGATATCTGAAGAGGGTAAGCTCGCCGCGCTTATGGAGGAGCGGACTAAGCGCAAGACGGAGATGCTGTCACAGCAGATAGACGTTCACGTTGAAAACGCGCTTGGCGCTGATGTGGCGGTGCCGAAAAAAGGCGCGGAGGACGACTCCGAAGAAGAGCCGCGATTTTATATGCTCGACAAGACGGACAGAGAGATGAGTGCCGCCGCGGGAGTGGAATACGACGACGTGGCAAGCCTTGAGACTGTCTGCGAGCAGTTCAGAAATTTCTCGGCAAACAAATTGAAGCTGTATTACGACATAGACGATATAAGGAGATTTGTGGCGGGACTGTCCGTAACGAAAATACTTATAATGCAGGGTATGTCGGGAACGGGAAAGACGTCGCTTGCGTACGCGTTCGGAGAGTTTCTCAAAAATCCGTCGGTAATCGTGCCGATACAGCCTATGTGGAAGGAGAGGACCGACCTCATAGGATATTATAACGAGTTTACCAAGCGGTTTAACGAAACGGTGCTTTTGCAAAAGATGTACGAAGCGAATTACAGCGACGGTATGTACGTAACGGTGCTTGACGAAATGAATATAGCAAGGGTGGAATATTACTTTGCGGAATTTCTGTCGTTGCTTGAATTGCCAAACCCCGAAAGCAGATACCTTGACGTGGTGTCGGACAAGTGGGAAAGCGACCCGAAGCTCTTGAAGAACGGACAGCTTAAGCTGCCTGAGAATATGTGGTTCGTGGGAACTGCAAATAACGACGACTCAACGTTTTCAATATCGGATAAGGTATACGACAGAGCAATGGTAATGAACCTTGACAAAAAGTCGAAATACTTTGAAGCGCCCGAAACGGACGGACTGAGACTGTCGATGGAGAAATGGGAAGCACTCGTAGCACAAGCGCAGAGAGAGTACGGAATAACGGACAGAAACGTAAGGCGAATAAGAAAGCTTGACGGATATATGATAGATAAGTTCCATATCACGTTCGGAAACAGAATAATGAAGCAGATAAGGAACTACGTCTCTGTGTTCGTGGCGTGCGGGGGAGACGAGCTTGTGGCAATCGACGATATAATGTCGAAGAAGGTAATGAGAAAGCTCGAATCACAGAACCCCGTGTACGTAAGAAAAGCGGCGGACGG
>JAZOON010000114.1:0-7045 GCA_045655045.1 Eubacteriales bacterium
CTTGGCCTCCGACTTCTCAACGCCCTTACCGCCGTACCTTGCGGGGTTTTTATCTCTTTTCTCGTGCGCTTCGTAAATACCCGTTGACGCCCCCGAAGGAACGCTTGCCATTCCAACCGTGCCGTCAGCCAAAAAGACCGATGCTTCAACGGTCGGATTACCTCTCGAATCAAGTATTTCTCGCGCGGAGCATCTGATTATCTGTGGCTTGTTCATATAAATAATTTCCTTTCCGTGATACGTAATTAATTATATGTATATTATTGGCAGATAAATGACTTTTTATGTAGGAAAATAAAAAGTCATTTCAAGCGCTTGTCTCTTTCGATTTTAGAGTATACACATCCGCAATAATCCTGACGGTAAAGTCCGTATTTTTCAGACAGCTCGCAGGAGCGAAGATATCCCCCGCGCTTTTTGAAATCGGAAAAGAGATACGGTACGCCGTACTCCTGAGAAAGGCTTGCGCCGATGGTGTTCAGCCATTCCGCGTTTTTGTGCGGACTTATGGAAAGTGTCGTGGTGAAATAGTCAAATCCGCCGAGAGCCGCTTTCTTTGCGGCTTCCTCAAGGCGTAAAGCGTAGCATTTTTTGCATCTCTCTCCGCCCTCGGGGAGTTGCTCAAGCCCTTTTGCAATAGCGAAAAAAAGATCGGGCTGATAATCTCCGTTGACAGTTTTTACGCTGCTTTCAAGTCCCATTTCGGACACGAGGCGCAAAAGCTCCTCGTATCTCGTATCGTATTCCGCTTTTGCGGAAATGTTCGGGTTGAAGAAGAAAAGCGTTATAGAAAAATATTTTGACAGATACTCAAGCACGTATGAGGAGCAGGGCGCGCAGCACGCGTGCAGAAGCAGTGAAGGACGCGCGCCATTCTCCGTAAGCTCTGAGAGCTTCTTGTCGAGCATCAGCTGATAATTTTGCTTCATTTTAGAAAGGTTTTATTATAGTTTTCAATACATTCCGAAATTATCTCGATAGCTTCCTTTGAGTTGAACAGCTCCTTGACTGCGGTCTGCTTATGCTCAAGCTGCTTGTAAACGGTGAAGAAATGCATTATTTCATCGAATATATGATGGGGAAGCTCGTCTATGGAGCGGATATGATTGTACGTTGGATCCGAGAAGGGAACGGCGATTATCTTATCGTCAAGCGCGCCGCCGTCTATCATTCGCATAACGCCTATGGGAAATACTCTTACGAGCGTAAGCGGTTGGATAGATTGGTCGCAAAGAACGAGCACGTCAAGAGGGTCGCCGTCGTCGGCGTACGTCCTTGGAATAAAGCCGTAGTTTGCGGGGTAGTGCGTAGCGGTGTAAAGAACTCTGTCAAGTCGCAAAAGTCCCGTATGCTTGTCAAGCTCGTACTTGCAATTACTGTGCTTGGGAATTTCTATAACCGCCGTAAAATCCGTGGGAGTTATTTCCGACGGAGAAATGTCGTGCCAGATGTTCATAAGTTTATTCCTTTCCAAATTATTTTACGTATTCAAACTCAAATTCGTACATGGATACCGTGTCGCCCTCGGAGCAGCCCTTTGCCTCGAGCATTTCGAAAACGCCGCTGTTTTTGAGTACCTTCTGGAAATAATTCATTGACTCGTAGTCGTCAAAGTTTATCTGTCCCATAAGGTTGTAGAGCCACTCACCCTCAACGTAGAAGGTGTTGTTTTCACGCCTGATGACCGTCTCCTTACCGCTCTGTACCATATCATCCTCGGGAACGTACTCGCTTTCATATTCGAGCATAGGGGGAAGCTCTGCAAGTCTATTTGCGCACATACGCACAAGCTCGTCAAGATTTTCTCCCGTAGCGGCGGATACGTATATAAGCTCACAACCGATATCCTTTACGTAATCCTCAAAAGCCTCAACGTCCACAAGCTCGCGGTCAAGCGCGTCGCACTTGTTTGCAACTATTATCTGCGGACGGTCGGCAAGCTGGGGGCTGTACCTCAGAAGCTCGGTATTTATCATTATTATGTCGTCGATAGGATCTCTGCCCTCAAAGCAGGAGATGTCAACAACGTGAAGAAGCAGACGGCATCTGTCAACGTGACGAAGAAAATCGTGACCAAGTCCGAGCCCTTCGGACGCACCCTCGATAAGTCCTGGAATGTCAGCCGCTACAAATCCGCTTTCAGCACCCGTGGATACAACACCGAGATTAGGGGAGAGCGTTGTGAAGTGGTAGTCCGCGATCTTCGGCTTTGCCGCGCTTATGCACGAAAGTATAGAGGATTTACCGACACTCGGATATCCTATAAGTCCGACGTCAGCAAGCATTTTAAGCTCAAGCGTAACTTCCTTTTCCTCACCTTTCGTACCGTTCTTCGCAAAGTTCGGTATCTGACGGGTGGGAGTCGCAAAATGCCTGTTTCCCCAACCGCCTCTGCCGCCCTTACAGCAAACAAAGTCCGCGCCGCCGTTTTCCGTCATATCGTGAATTATTTTACCCGATTGCGCGTCACGGATTATCGTTCCCGGGGGGACTTGTATTACAAGATCGTCAGCCGTTTTTCCGTGGAATTTTTCTCCCTTTCCGTCGCCGCCGTTTTGCGCAACGAATTTGTGCTTGTAGCGGAAGGCGAGCAGGGTGTTTGTACCCTCGTCAACGCGGAAAACTATATTTCCGCCGTGACCGCCGTCGCCGCCGCTCGGGCCGCCGTGAGAAACGTATTTTTCTCTGTGAAAAGCTATTGCTCCGTTTCCTCCGTCGCCCGCCTTTATATAAATTTTTACGTTATCTACAAACATATATCTGCCTTTCTTTACATAAGTCCGAGTCTTGAAAGTATGCCCTTCCAATCGGACAGATCGTGATGTATTTCGTCAACGCGCGTTGCGTCGGTAAGGGGAGAGGGAATACCGTCCTCCCAGACTGCGATCACCTTGCTTGCGCCTGCGGCGTTTGCCGCAAGTATTCCGCTTGTGCCGTCCTCAAACACCGCACACTCATCGGGAGTAAGCCCCAATCTTTTTGCCGCGATTTCGTAGCAATCGGGAGCGGGCTTACTTCTGAAGCTTCCGTCGGCATAGACGAGATTATCCGAAGTAAACCATTTTCCAAGACCGAGATGCTTGAAATAAAACTCAACGTTTTGTATGGGAGAGCCCGTTGCTATACAGTACGGAATACCGTTCTCCTTAAGATAATCAAGCATATCCGACGCGCCCTTGCAAAGGCAAAGCCTTTCGGGCATCTCAAGGCATTTTTCCACGTACGCCTCTTCCTTGATGCGGTCGTATTCTTTTACGTCCTCGTCCGTGGCGTTTTTAACGTAATATCCCTTACAAATAAGCTCGTTGGTCTTTCCGAAAAGGTTGTTTATCATAAAGCTTCGCTCAAGCGGCTTGACACCGTAGATCTCAAAGCATTTGTTGAACGCCTGAACGTGGCATTCGCTGTCAAAAAACAGCGTGCCGTTAAAATCAAAGAGCAATCCGCGAACGCTCATCAGTTATCCCCCTTCATTTTTATGACGAATTTTATGGGAGTTCCCGAAAAACCGAAGGTCTGTCTTATACAGTTTTCAAGATATCTTTGATATGAGAAGTGGAAAAGCTCCACGTCGTTGCAGAATATAACGAAGGTGGGCGGAGCTACGCTTGCCTGCGTCATATAGTATATCTTGAGTCTGCGCCCCTTGTCTGACGGGGGCTGAACCTTCATTGTAGCGTCTGCGAGCACGTCGTTGAGCATACCCGTGGAAATGCGGGTGTTTGCCTGATTGTGTACGTACTTTATGTGGTCGAAGAGGGTGCTTATACGCTGTCCCGTAAGCGCGGAGACGTAAACTATAGGCGCATAGGGCATATAAGCGAGAGCCGTACGTATACGCTCGTTAAAGGTGTTCGTCGTGCTGTTATCCTTTTCTATGCTGTCCCATTTGTTTACGACGATAATGCAAGCCTTGCCCGCCTCGTGTGCGATTCCCGCTATCTTCTCGTCCTGTTCGGTGATACCCGTTCCCGCGTCAATCATAATAAGACAAACGTCGGCTCTTTCAACCGCCATATGCGCGCGCAGAACGCTGTACTTTTCTATTTTATCGTTTATCTTTGATGCTCTGCGTATACCCGCGGTATCGATAAACGTAAATTTACCCTTGTCATTCTCAACCTGCGTGTCCACCGCGTCGCGCGTTGTTCCCGCAATGTTTGAAACGATAAGTCTTTCCTGACCGATTATTTTGTTTATGATAGAGGATTTTCCAGCGTTTGGCTTTCCGATAACGGCAACCTTTATGCTGTCGTCGTCCTCTTCCGTGTCGTCACTTTCGGGAAGAGCCTTGAGAACCTCGTCAAGTATATCTCCCGTACCGCTTCCGTGTACGGACGACAGAGCGATAGGCTCGCAATCAAAGCCAAGCTCGTAGAACTCGTAAAACTCGTAGGGAACGTGACCTACGCTATCGCATTTATTTATACACGGAATTATAGGCTTTCCGCTTTTCTGAAGCATTACGGCAATATCTCTGTCAGATGCCGTAAGTCCCGAGCGCACGTCACACATAAACAGAATGACGTCCGCGTTATCGATAGCGACCTGAGCCTGAAAACGCATCTGCTTAAGGATAATATCGTCGGCTTTGGGTTCTATACCGCCCGTGTCAATGACGATAAGCTTTCGTCCGCCCCACTCCGTTTCTCCGTATATTCTGTCTCTTGTAACACCGGGGATGTCCTCGACTATCGAGCGACGCTCGCCGATGAGCTTATTGAAAAGCGTGCTTTTACCTACGTTAGGTCTGCCCACTATTGCTATTACAGGTTTTCCCATTATCATTACCTCCTTATATTCCCAAAACGGTGTAAATGAATTTTTCCGCGTCGGCTTCCGCGCACGATACGGGAACGCCGAGCGCTCTTGAAATGTCCTCGGGGGATACGTCGTCAAGCAGCACGTCTCCCTCCGCGCGCAAGGCGGCGGCGGGAATAAGAAGCTCGTCGCCAAGCTCCTTGCCGATAAGCTGTTCACAAATATCCTTGCCCGTAAGAAGTCCCGATACCGTTATCTCATCTCCGAAGAAATTGTTTTTTATAGGATAAACGCTTACGCGAAGTCCGTCGAATTTTTTCTCAAGGAGAGAAGCAAGCTCTCTCATATGTTCCTCCGCGGCAAAGCCCGTTGCGAGAGCCACAGCTCTTTTTTTGTCACCGAACGCCGCATATTTTTCAAGGTCCTCAAGCTCGTATTCCACGCAGGTCTTCATATCGGTTATCATACCGACACCGTTTTGTATCTGCGCGTAATCCTCATAGAAGCTGTCGTCGGGGAGCGGAAGTCCCGCCTTGATGTAAAGCTCGTCCGCGGGGTAAAAAAGTCTGCTGCCGTGCTTTTGCTTGCACATATCGCCAAAATCGTTTATCTGCTTGATGATGCTTGCGCACTCATCTGCCGTAAACGGTGTCAGCTGATAAAGACCGTCGCGGAATTTCGTAAGTCCCGCGGGGACGACCGATGTGCTTTGCATTGCGGGAGCGAGCGCTTCAAGGTCACGCATGGTTCGGTCAAGCTCCTCACCGTCGTTAAGACCGCGGCAGAGAACTATCTGACAGCAAAGCGAAATATCCGCGTCGGCAAGACGTCCGAGATATGAAAGAACCTCCCCCGAACGCTTGTTTTTCATCATTTTCACGCGAAGCTCGGGATTGGTTGTATGAACGGATACGTTTACGGGAGATATGTGCATATCTATTATACGCTGAATATCGTGCTCTCCAAGATTTGTAAGCGTGATATAATTTCCGTGAAGAAAGGAAAGACGGGAATCGTCGTCCTTGAAATACAGCGATTTACGCATTCCCTCGGGAAGCTGATCTATAAAGCAGAAAACGCACTTGTTTTCGCAAGAGTGCTTTTTGTCCATAAGGGGAGTTTCAAAATCAAGACCGATATCGTCGTACTCCTGTTTTTTTATCTTGAATTTCTTTTGCCTTCCGTCTCGTTCAACGACTATATCCACGCGCTTGTTTGCCAAATAAAAACGGTAATCAAGCACGTCGTTTATCGGTTTTTTGTTTATCGTCAAGAGCAGGTCACCAGAAAGAATGCCCACCTTTTGGGCGCGGCTTCCCTCAAGGACGTCGGTTATTTTTACCATTTTTTCTCCTTTTGCGCATAAAAATCCATAGTATCATATTATTATATCATATTAAGAGCAAAATGTCAAAGGTTTATATCCACTTTTATTATAAATTAATTTTATAAAACACCTTGACTTTGCGATTATAAGTGGTATAATAATTAAGTCAAGCCTTTGGAAGATCGGGGGGAAGAAAATGGCAAAAGATGAAAGTGCTGTATTGAGTGACGGACGTTCATATTTTAAGAAAATACTGTTATTTTCGCTTCCGCTGATGCTCACGGGTGTGCTGCAAACGATGTATAACGCGGCGGACCTGATAGTAGTAGGTCGGTTTGAGGGAGAGATCGCGCTGGCTGCCGTTGGAAGCACAGGCTCGCTTACCAATCTCATACTCGGACTTTTTATGGGACTCTCCGTCGGAGCGGGTGTTTGCGTGGCGCACGGCATCGGGGCAAGGAAGGAAAAAGAGGTTCAAAAAACACTGCACACCTCTGTTCTCGTAGCCTTTATACTTGGAGTTATAGTTGGTGTTGTGGGATTTTTCCTCGCTCCGCAGATGCTTCACCTTATGGGAACGCCCGATGACGTTATATCGGCGGCATCTCTTTACGTAAGAATAATTTTTATAGGCGCGCCCGCATCCGTAGTATATAATTACGCGGCGGCAATGCTTCGCGCGTCGGGAGACTCAAAAAGACCGCTTATATTTTTGACTGTATCGGGACTGATAAACGTAGCTCTCAACCTGCTGCTCGTAATAGTTTTTCGGATAGGCGTTGTGGGAGTGGCTGTCGGAACTATAGCGTCACAGTACGCCTCTGCGGCTATGATCCTACTGTATCTGAGACGTCTTGAGGGCTCGCTTCACCTGTCCTTCAGAAAGCTGAAAATACATAGGTCCGCGCTGAAAAAGGTACTGCTTATAGGTATTCCGTCGGGAGTGCAGGGAACAAG
>JAZOON010000115.1:0-10829 GCA_045655045.1 Eubacteriales bacterium
CGTAAGATGCACTGAGCTTGGCGTTCCCGTGATAAGCTGTATGGGTACGGGAAACAAGCTTGATCCCACCGCGCTTCGCGTGTCCGACCTTTCAAAAACGTCGGGCTGTCCGCTGGCGAGAGTTATGCGCCGCGAGTTAAAAAAACGCGGAATCACTCACCTGACCGTAGTCTTTTCAGAAGAAGCGCCGATACAGCCGTGCGAGCCGCTGTTTGCGGAAAACGGAAAGCCCATACCCGGCAGTATCGCGTTCGTTCCGTCCGTCGCGGGACTTATTGCCGCGTCGGTAGCAATAAAAAAGCTGATTGGAGAAGATATATGATATTTACTAAAAGCTACGTGACCCGTTGGCACGACACGGACGCGGAAAGACGTGTAAGGATAACGCAAATGCTCGTCTATATGCAGGAAACGTCAAACGCGCACCTTGAAGACTGCGGAATATCTCTTGACCGTCTGCGTGACGAGAAGCATCTGGCATTCATTTTAAGTAAGATAAGGATGAAGATATACGCTCCTCTTTACGCATTTGAAAATATTGAGGTGCAAACGTGGACCTGCAAGGGACACGGTCTTTCGATTCCCCGCTTTTACAGAATAATGCGCGACGGAGAGCTTATAGCCGATGCTGACACGGTTTGGGCGCTCGTTGACGTTGACACAAAAAGGCTTGTGAGCGAAGACGCGCTCAGCGGTATATATGATTTTGAAAATGAAAATACCGTACCGCTTGACCTCCCCTTACGCTTCAAGCTACCCAAGGAGCAATCCGTAAGCAGCGTCGGTACGCGCCGTATAGTTTATTCCGACCTTGACTACAACCGTCATATGAACAATACCAAGTACCCCGATATGCTCTGCGATTTTATCCCCACCTCGGACGTTGGCAGAATACGCGGCGTGTTCCTGTCGTACCTTGGCGAAGCGGCGTTTGGCGACACGCTCGACGTTCGTCACCTCTTCTCGGAAAAAACGCACTATTTCCGTACCGTCAATCAAGACGGCAAGGTGTGCCTTGAAGCCGAGCTTATACTTGAATAAAGTGACTTGAATTATTTTTTTACAGTCCGAAAAAACGGCGGATGCTTTTTACCGAAAGGGTATTGAGCATCCGCCGACTTTTATATAAATTCAGGGAGCAGTCAAAATCCCGTCTTTTTTCCGCGAAGCCGCCAAAGAAGGCGGCGCAGAAATTCCGCGGGAATAACGGAGAACGACAGCGCAAGCGTAGTCCTTAACTCGGAAACGGTAAGAGGCGCGGTACGCAGTACCGTTCCGCCAAGGTAAACGAAGGCTATCTGCACCGTAACTATCAGAAGCATTATAAAAATAAACGTAGGATTTCCGCCAAGTCCCTTAAGCATTCTCATTCGGTCGCTTCGACAGTTGAAGCAATTAAGCACTGACGTAAATATAAACAGAGCAAAAAATGCGGTCAGCAGGTATATTCCGTCGGGTGCGTAGCGAAAACGCGAGGAGACGGACGGAGAGAGCAGAAAGAACAGACAAAGCGCGATAGTAAAGCCGCCAAGCACTACTATCTGGTCTATCATATATCCGTTCAGTATAGGCTCGTCGCGCCGCTTGGGGCGCTCCTTCATACAGAGTGGCGACGGAGCTTCGCCCGCAAAGGCAAGACCGCCAAGCGTATCCATAATAATATTTATCCATAGCATCTGCACGACGGTCACGGGCGCGTCAATGCCTATAAAAGGTCCTATCATAGATACGCCCACAGCGCAGAAGTTCATAGTAAGCTGTAGCGTGATAAACTTTCTTATGCTTTTGAATATATTTCTGCCGTAAAGGACAGCCTTGACGATAGACGCAAGGTCGTTGTCAAGTATTATGACGTCGCCCGCGTCCTTGGCAACGTCCGTTCCCCCACCCATAGCAAATCCGATATCCGCAAGCTTTAAGGCGGGAGCGTCGTTTATTCCGTCGCCCGTCATACCCACCACAAGCTCCAGACTCTGAGCTATTCGCACAAGTCGGCTTTTATCCGTCGGTAAGGCGCGGCAAACGACGGCAAGGCGCGGTATGGCTCTTACGACCTCTGCGTCCGACATTTTCGCGAGCTCCTCGCCGTCAATTACAAGCTGTCGCTCGCCGTGTATTATCCCACAGCCGCGCGCGATAGCCGACGCCGTGGCTTTTCCGTCGCCCGTTATCATAACGACGCCGATACCCGCGTCGCGGAGCGCGCGAACGGACGAGGGGGCGGAGGATCTTACGGGGTCGCCAAGACAGACGGCGCAAACGAGCGTAAGCTCGGGAATGCGCCCGTAGGTCGGAAGCTCTGCCGCGCGCGCTATGATAAGCATTCTCTTTCCTTCTTCCCCAAGCCTTGACAGTCGGTTTATAAAATTCTGGCGGCTCGGAGCAAAATCAACTTCTCTGCCGTCGGGCGTCAAGCATCGCGTAACGCGCGAGATCAGCTTTTCGGGCGCGCCCTTGACGAGTGAAAACACTTCCCTTCCCACCCGTATCTCGGCAGCGGAAAATTTGTACGCGCTGTCAAACGGAAGCTTGCGCAAAACGCCGACGTCGCAGGACAAACGATCTTTGACGGACAAAAGAAGCGCGCGGTCCGTTGTGTTTCCGCCAACAGCCTTGCCGTCAAGCATATCAGCACCCGTATTGTATCGGCAGGACAGCGAATAAAGACGAGCTACGGACGGCTGCTCCCTTTCAAGCGCCGACAAGCTCTCATTAAGCGTTCCGTCGGGTGTAAGTATACCGCAAACGGTCATCTTCCCCTCGGTGAGCGTTCCCGTTTTGTCGGTAAAAAGCAGGTTCATACTCCCCGCAGCCTCAATGCCAACGGGCTTGCGCACGAGCACGTTGTCCTTTACCATTCGCTTTATATTCGAAGAAAGGACCACCGCTATCATCATCGGCAGTCCTTCGGGAAAGGTATAATTTAACTGATTACGGATACAGACAAAAATCCGTCCTCGGAAACGGCGATCTTACTTATAAGGCGCGACCAGAACGCCTTCTTCGACTCCCCGCTGAAAGATAAGTAGGCTTCGCGTATACTGAGTATCGGAGCAACAGCTTCCTTGCGAGGCTGCGTACAAGAGCTGCTTTCCTGCTCCAGCCTTTTGGTAAGAGACAGATATTCCTTTTCGTACGTTTCACGCAGAATAAGACCGTCAAGATACAGGTCCTTCAGCCTCTCAAGCCTTGACCTTATCCTTGCCGCGTCGCCAGAGACGTAATTTGGGTGACCTTGGCGTGCGGTTATCTTAACGTCGTATCCTTTGGTAACTCCAAATACCCTCTCGCAAAGCCACTCCTCAAGATGCGCCTCGTTTATCTGTCCCGACGCGCCGCACGTTCCCCCAACATGCGAGGGACATCTGTAATAAACGTAAGTAACGATGCTACCGTCCTTATGCCTGTTGCCACAGGAGTACGCGGTCATTCGTCTGCCGCAGCAGCCGCAGAAAACAAGTCCCGTAAAAAGATACGTTTTGTCCTTACCGTTATCCACGCTTCGCTCGGCTCTGACGTTTATTATATTCCCCACAAGCTCAAAAAGCTCTCTGTCAACTATAGCGGGGCAAAAATCCCGAACTCCGTAAGCCTCGCCGATACACCAGGTATTGGTAAGCAGCCGTTTAAGGCTTCTCGCGTCCATTTTAACGCTGTATTTTTCGTAAAGATAGCGCGACGTCCCCTTTACGGAACGGCAATCCGCCATTTTTTCAAAGGCATCGCGCGTAATATGAGCCGTTTCTTCGTCAAGCACCGCTCGCTTATTCTCTATTTTGTAGCCGAGTGGAGTGCTTCCCGAGATCACGCGCCCTTCCTTTACCATGTTCTGAAAAACGAACCTTATACGCTCCGACGTTCTGTCACTTTCGTCCTGAGCGATAGCAAGCTTTATATTGAGCGCAAGTCTGCCGTTTGCCGTCGCCGTGTCGTAGTCCTCCTCGGTGGCTATCCACACGACGCCGTATCTGTCAAGTATGGCTTGGACCTCGTAGTAATCCGCTACGTTCCTGAACCAACGGTCAAGCTTTATGAAAAGCACGACGTCTATCTTCCTCGCCATCACGTCCCCGAGCATACGCATAAACTCGGCTCTGCGTGTATACCTCTTTCGCGCCGATATTCCCTCGTCAACGTACGTATCGACCACAAAAAGTCCGTTTTCCTTGGCGTAAAGCGTGAGCCTTTCTCTCTGCGCCTCAAGCGATACACCGTGCATAGCCTGCTCCTCGGTTGAGACCCGAGCGTACAGCGCGGCTCTTTTTATACGTCCGTCTATTCTCGTTGTCATCAAACGCTCCTCCATACGCAAAAAGCAATTTTTGACTTTTACCATTATAGCCTGTTTTTATAACAAAAAAAGATAACCGCCTGACTAACAATCCAAAGCGGTTATCTTTTTAACCAAGTTGCGGGAGTCAACCGTCATCGGTAACTCCTACGTTATTATTGTAACCGCAAATATCCGATTTGTCAATACGTTTTAACAAATTTCTCCGTCCTCGCCGCGAGGGCGGCTTTTTGTTGGTCTATAAACGGTTTAAAATTCTCGTACACCTCTCTTTCAAGAGGGCTCGTCAAAAATTTATCTCGCTGATACAGCGCCTTCATTCTCCTTGCGCGCTCTTCGGCAACGCCTATATCGACCTTACAAAAGTCTGCGATCTCCTCTGCCGTGTGAAGATCAAGTCCCCAGATGACACACGTCGGGCAAAGCAATCTCACGGCAAATCTGTCAGCCTGCTGCTCGGATATAGCCTTTGGTGCTACCTCCCTTGTATGGCTGTATTTTACAAACTTCAATTCGTGGTTTAGCAATATGTGTCCGAGCTCGTGGGCAAGCATAAATCTTGACGTCTCCACAGGAGCTTGGTCGTTATATATTATATGCCACGTTTTGCTGTCGTAGTACGAGCGCGCCTGCTCGTCCTTAAACAAAACGTCAACCATGCTGTTCTTTATCACGTGAATTCCCGCCTCGCGGCAGATCCTGAGTACGTCAACAGGTAACGAGACCACACCGTGGTCTATCAGACACTGCCACGCTCCGTCACGGATATTCTGATATATTCCGTATGCTCGCACAGCCGTCCTCACATAAGAGTGTCGTCCGTTTCGGGCGCATCCTGGATCTTTTCAAGCTGCTCTCTGCTTATTCCCACTATACCGTCAAGACGCTTGTCGTCGGAGTAAGCCGCCGTGTAAAGATATACCTGCTCACTTCGCTCGATCCCCAACAGACGGTCAACGGCGACCTGAAGCTCGGGATGCGAATGATACGCCGCAAGCAGAACGCGGTCGTGCGCGGACAGCTCCGCTAAGGACGCGGCGATCTCGGAATGCTCAACGAAAAAATACCCTACCGTCACTCCAAAATATCCTGCAAGCTTCTGCACCGTGCTTTTTGATGGCATACTCCCATTTTTCCATTTCGTCACCGAGCCTGTGGCGATCCCAAGCTCCTTTACCACCTTAGAGGGGGACGTACCTTTTTTTTGGCAAAGCTCGTACAGATTATCCCAAAACATTTTTTTCTCCTTTTAATTTGACAAATTTCACTTTCGGTATTATCAAATATTTGTATATTTCACCAAAAATGAAAATTTGGTATTGACAATTCACCGCGAGTGAATTATAATAATAGTCACGTAAGCGAATCCGCCATATTATCTTCAATTATACCACAAAAATCAACCAAAGTCAATAAAACAAAAGCTCCACGGCGCAAAAATAATCGTTCGTACGTGCTATGACAAGCAGTATCTCACATATAATTCATTATCACAAATCGGGAGAGGATAATGAAGCGAAAAGAGTTAAAGGGCGAATTTGAGCGTCTGCCCGACGCGGAAGCCTTGCTTGAGCTTACGTGCGATATACTGACAAGGCAAAGTGAGGCTCGTTCGGAGTACGGCTACACCATAGTAAAAAAGGTAAAAAAGCAAAGCAGAGACGGGCGAAAGGATTCCTACATATTACAACGGGAGGAGAGGTAAAGGTGGCAGATACAAGAAGCAGAAGAAAATACGCGGGACTTACGACGGGCGAAGCCGAGCTGTCGCGAAGCCGATACGGAGCAAATACGCTCACGGGAAAAAGACCCAAAAGCTTCGCGCGAAGATTTTTTGAAAATCTCGGCGACCCCGTGATCCGAATATTACTTATAGCTCTGTGCGTAAATCTATTATTCGTATTTCGCGGGGGCGACATACTTGAAACGGTCGGTATTGGCATATCCGTTTTTTTGGCGGCGTTTATTTCCGCGCTCTCCGAAAGCGGAGGCGAAAACGCCTTCAGGCGGCTGTCGGGAGAATGTCAAAAGCAAATATGCAGAGTATGGCGCGACGGCAAGATATGCTCTGTCCCTATTGAGGAGATAGTCGTCGGGGACACGGTATTTATCGGTGCGGGAGAGAAAATACCTGCCGATTGCTATTTGATAGAGGGAGATATTGCGGTAGACCAGTCAGCTATTACGGGAGAAAGCAAGGAGATAAAGAAACGCCCCGCGGCGCAAAGACGGGCAGATCCTTCCGCTCAAAACACTCTTCTGCGAGGCTGTCCCATTCTTTCGGGCGAGGGAGTCGGCGAGGTATTTGCGGTGGGAGACGGTAGCTTTCTCGGTCGGATCTCGCTTGAGGTGCAGACCGATACCCGCGAAAGTCCTCTGAAGCTTCGTCTTGCAAGACTGGCAAAGCAGATAAGCCGACTTGGCTTTGCGGCGGCGTTCCTCGTAGCCTTTGCGTATCTTTTCAACTGCCTTGTGATAGACAGCGGATTTGAATGGGGAGTTACGCTTATGAAGATAAAGGACGTCCCGTATATGGCGCAAAAGCTGCTTCGTGCCTTTATGCTCGGCTTAACCGTTATCGTAGTCGCAGTTCCTGACGGATACTGCGCGTATAACTGATATTTTTTACTGAAGGAGAACTCATTATGTTAAAGGAAAAACGTTACGTATACACGGCGGTGAAGCAGTCGCTTCACAGCGAGGAGCTTGGCGAGTACCAAAGCTACGGAATAAGTGTAACGCTTGAGAGTAGCGAGGTTGGATTTGTCAGCGACGTGTCCACTGAATCCGATTCCGTGGAAAGCCTATGTGCGCTTTGCAACGAAAATCAGCTCGATCCCGAGCAGCTTCCTGAAATAGTCGAGGATTTTCTCGCCTTGACGTGAGCCCCTCTACCCTGCGACCGTAAGATTTACAAACGGAACATATTTTATTAATACGCAAAACAATTAATTCAAGTAGAATTATATAAATTAAGGTCGCAGGAGAAACAAAAATGGGGAAATTTTCGGGAACGCTTATATGCTCGGATTTTGACGGAACACTCGCGCATAAAGCCGTAATACCGCAAAGCAATATTGACGCAATACGCTATTTTCAGGAAAACGGCGGACTTTTTACAGTAATAAGCGGCAGAAGCGCGGAATTTTTTGATGCGTATTCAAGCGAGCTGAGACTTGACGGATACGCGGGCTGTGTCAACGGCTCTGTGATATGGGACGTTGAAAAGCGAGAAATTTTCGAGGAATATCTGATACCCGATACGAAAGCGCTTGAAGAAATTATCCTTAAGGAATACCCTGCTTGGGAAAATCTCAGGAATATTATGATATTCGGAAAAAGCGATTTCGTTACCGCGTACGCAGATGATGACGGTTTTGAGCGCGTGCTTTCCGCGGGTATGGCGCAAGACGTACACAAGCTGATCTTTCATTACAACAGCGACATTTCCGAGGAAGAAGCGGGACGAATACACGGTTTCTTCGATGGCTCGTATTCCGTTAGCCGTAGCTGGCCGCGCGGGATAGAGATACAGGATATTAAGAGTAACAAGGGCGTTGCGGCAAAACGGATAGCGGAGCTTTTGGGCGCACGTCGTCTCGTTTGCGTCGGCGACTACGAAAACGATCTGTCAATGCTTCGCGTTGCGGACCTTGCTTACGTTGCAAAGGAGCATCATCCTATGCTTACTCCGTTCGCTCATCGCGTTTGCGCCCCCTGCGAGGTCGGAACGATCGCCGACGTTATCAAGGATCTAGAGCAGTAAAACAGAAAACGTCCAATAAAGGGGCTGTCTCAAATTCTGATTTGAGACAGCCCCGTTTTTATATTCACGTTCCTTCGTTCTACGCCAAACGTGACAGCACCGTTATTCCTCGTCGTTATTCTCGACGGGAAGCTCTTTTTCGATCATTTTTTCAAGCTCCTCTTCCCAAGTCACCTTAACGGCAATACGTTCGCCGCTCTCCTCCGAGAAAAGGCAAATAAATTTTTCTTCAAAAAGGTCGGCGCAATAGTTATAGCTCTTTCGCTTCTCCGAGCGTATTCTTTGCTTTACAGCCGCCTCGGCGATCGCGTCACCCTTGGGAACGATAACCGCCGTTTGTAGTCCCGCAAGGGAGAGGCGACAAACGGTTATGGTATGTCTGCCCTGTATTTCCGTGACAGTCAGAAGCTTTTCTTCCTCTTCCTCGACTATCGCGTAAACGTAGCTCTTCATAATATATCTCGACGTAATAAATACGGCAAGCATAAGCATTCCTACCGCCAGAAGCTGAAACAGCCACGGCGCGCTTATCCTCGGAATAAACATATACATAAGCACGAGTATTGCCGCGCCGCCGAGCAACGCTCCCGTCACCGTCGCCAGCTTTTTCGTGTTTTTTTGGGGGGTATATTCGTATATTTTCATACCGTTTTCACTCCTTGTTACCAAAAGCCGTAAAATTGTACTTGAAATCGTCACAATTTAATGCTATAATTATTAGGTAATAATATTATAATAAATGGGAGACGAAATGTCAATAGTTTTTAAGATCATAAAAAAAGTTATCGTGGGAATTTTTTCTCTTGCGATAATGGCTGTAATAACGTTCCTTTTGTGGAGAGTGTTTTCTTCGGGAGATCCTAAATCAATGAAGGTCGTGGACGCAAACGAAAAGCTTTACTCCGCTTACGAGGAAAAGGGCAAGTCCCTTTATATGTTCAAGCAGGAGCAGCGCTCGATAACGAGCGGAGAGGACAATTACGGTTATTTTTCGATAACCGATTACAGAATAATCCCCGACGCAAATCAGATACAGACGGTCGTGCGCTACAACAACAGCACTCTCCGCGCGACAGCGGAGGATTACGAGCTTGATGAAGTACCCGACCGCGACGCTGACGTATACGACGTGACGATACTTCTCGCTATCGACCTCACGCCCGAGGACACAGAGGACAATCTCGGAAACGACGAGGCGGGCGTTGAGTTTATCCGTTGCCACGGCAAGGTCACTCTTTCGGATAAGAAAAATATGTATAACTACCGCAAAATGGTATTTGACCTTTCGGACGCGGGCGTTGATATTTCCTCGCTTATGGACGAGGGACTGCTGCTTGCCGTCTACGCGGATTTTTATTACGCGGACGATATTAACTACGACGAAGTTCCCTACGGCACGCTCTGCCTTTACGACTACAAGACGGTGAACATAGTGACAAAGCTTGAAAATCGGGATATAAAGGCGCTTGAAAATTACTCGAAAAACTGATTTTGAACGGAAGTGATAACGTGACTGAAAAATATATCCCAATTTGCGCTGACGGTCGCTCGCCCGTAAAGAGAATAGCGGCGATACACGACCTTTCCTGCTTTGGCAGATGCGCGCTTACCGTTATAAGTCCCACGCTCTCGGCTATGGGATATCAGGTCGTTCCCGTACCTACCTGTCTGCTCTCCTCGCATACGGGAGGCTTTACGGATATGTCCTTTCTTGACCTTACGGACACTATGAAGGACGTTTACGACCACTTTGACCGTCTTGATTTGAAATTTGACGCGATATACAGCGGATTTCTCGGAAATCACACCCAAATAGAGCTGGTAAAAAAATTCATAGACCGCTTCGGCTCAAAGGACACGCTGATCTTCGTCGATCCCGTTATGGGCGACGGTGGCGAGCTTTATTCTACATATACCGAGGAGCTTATGAGGGGTATGATACGGCTGTGCCACGGCGCGGACGTAATAACTCCCAATCTTACCGAAGCCTGCTTTCTTACCGATACCGAGTACAGAGATACGTCGGATATGTCCGAATCCGAGCTTTACGGCTTTGCCGAGGAGCTTTGCCAAAGGCTTGCGGACACGGGCGCTGACAAAACGGTGATAACGGGACTTCATTTCGGAAACGATAAGCTCTGCGTTTGCGGCAGAGATAACGTCGCAAAGAGAACGTATACCTACTGCTTTGACCGAGTTGAGAAAAACTATCCCGGTACGGGAGACTTGTTTGCGAGCGTGCTGCTCGGCGAGCTTTTGAGAGACGCTGACTTTGAAGCGTCCATACGCACCGCGTCCGACTTTACGAGGCGCGTTATGGATCACTCCTCGCGTTTTTCCACCCCCGACAGAGAGGGCGTTGCATTTGAAGCCTTTCTCGGCGAGCTTACACCCAAGTCACCCACTGTATAAGGAGTTCGTATGGAACAAAAAAGATTTACCAAAAACGACGACTCGTTCGTATGTGTGCATTGCGGCAAAGAGGTCCCGCCGCTTGGCTATTCCTCGCGCAATCACTGTCCGCACTGTCTGTGGTCCTTGCACGTGGATATAAATCCCGGGGACAGAGCGAACCCCTGCCGCGGCGAGCTTGAGCCTATATCCGCAGAGCCTGACGCAAAGCGAGGCTTTATCATAATACACCGCTGCACGAAATGCGGAGAGATACGCCGAAACAAAGCGGCTGTAGGCGGAAACGCCCCCGACAACACGTCCCTGCTCATAAAGCTGACCGTCGCAAAAATGTAGTTGTCCGACCGTCCTTTTTTCACC
>JAZOON010000116.1:0-7545 GCA_045655045.1 Eubacteriales bacterium
TGCTGTCGATAGCCCCGTTCTTTATTCGGAAACATTTTATGTCCTGACCGCCGATGTCGAGTATGAAATCAACGTCGGGCTGAAAATGCTTTGCGGCAGAGTAGTGCGCTATGGTTTCGACAAGTCCCATATCAACGCCGAAGGCGTTTTTGATAAGCTCCTCACCGTATCCCGTGACGGCGCTTCCCGCGATCCTTATGCGGTCGCCGCACAAATCGTATATATGTATAAGCTGTTCCTTGACTACCTCTACGGGGTTGCCCTTATTTGAGCTGTAGTAGGAGTAAAGTATCTCTTTTTTATCGGAGAGCAATACCATTTTGGTGGTGGTGCTTCCGCAGTCGATGCCAAGGTAAGCCTTGCCCTCGTATGCCGAAATTTCCGCTTGCGGAACGTCCGCACTCGCGTGTCGCACGCGGAAGGAAGCATATTCCTCACGTCCCGAGAAGAGCGGGGGAAGACGGTTCGATACGACTGTCGTTGAAATACTTGAAAATATCTTTTCCGATAGCGTGTCGATATCGGTGAATTTTCCCGCCTTTACAGCGAAGAATGACGCGCCGAGCGCAACGGCGTATCTCGCGTATTCGGGGAATACCGCGTCAGCGTCCGAAAGTCCGAGAGTTGCCTTAAACCTATCGCGCAGACCGCGGCAGTAATAAAGAGGTCCGCCGAGAAACAGCACCTTGCCCTTGATCGTCCGTCCCTGCGCAAGTCCCGCAACGGTCTGGTTGACGACCGCCTGATATATACTCGCGGCAACGTCCGCCTTGTTTGCTCCCTGATTGAGAAGCGGCTGGATATCCGTCTTTGCGAAAACTCCGCAACGTGAGGCTATGGGGTATATCCTCTTGTGTTCAAGACTTATCTTGTCCATTTCGTCCGCCGTCATATCAAGCAGCGATGCCATCTGGTCTATAAAAGCTCCCGTACCGCCCGCGCACGTGCCGTTCATTCGCTCGTCCGTGCCGCCCTCGAAGAATATTATCTTCGCGTCCTCTCCGCCAAGCTCTATGACGGCAGACGTATCGGGCTCAAGTGTTTTTACGACCTCTCCCGTCGCAAAGACCTCTTGGACGAAGGGAACGTCGCACGCTTCTGCAAGACCGAGCCCCGCAGAGCCCGAGAGGGCAACGCAAAAGCGTTTCCCCTCAAGAAGCGGACGCATCTCCTCAAGCATAGCAAGCGTTTTTTTACGCACCTGCGCCATATGTCTCTCGTATTTCTCATAGATAACGCGCTCGCCCTCACGAAGCACCGTTTTAACGGTGGTAGAGCCGATATCTATTCCGAGCGAGTAGATAATTTCCTGCATAGTAAAATTTCCTTACGATTTATTTTTGAGCTTATTCAAGCTCGAACGCTCCCGTATAAAGCTGATAATACTTGCCGCGCTTGGCAATAAGCTCCTCGTGGTTGCCGCGTTCTATTATACGTCCGTGCTCAAGCACCATAATGACGTCGGAGTTTCTTACGGTGGAAAGTCTGTGAGCTATGACGAATACCGTTCTGCCCTTCATAAGCGCATCCATGCCGCGCTGTACGCGCGCCTCGGTACGGGTGTCGATAGACGAGGTAGCCTCGTCGAGTATCATAACGGGGGGATTTGCCACAGCCGCGCGGGCGATAGACAAAAGCTGCCTTTGGCCTTGCGACAGATTTGCTCCGTTTGCGGTGAGCATAGTGTTGTAGCCGTCGGGAAGTCTGGTTATAAAGCCGTCGGCGTTTGCGAGCTTCGCAGCCTCAAGGCACTCCTCGTCAGTAGCGTCGAGCTTTCCGTAGCGGATGTTTTCCATGACCGTTCCCGTAAAGAGATTGGTGTCCTGAAGAACTATACCGAGCGAGCGGCGAAGGTCAGCCTTCTTTATCTTATTTATATTTATTCCGTCGTAGCGTATCTTACCGTCATCTATGTCGTAGAAGCGGTTTATAAGATTGGTTATGGTGGTCTTACCCGCGCCCGTAGCTCCAACGAACGCTACCTTCTGACCTGCCTTTGCGTAGAGGGTGATGTCGTTAAGTACTGTCTTTTCGGGAACGTAGCCGAAGTCCATATGCTCTATCTGAACGTCGCCCAATAGCTTTGTATACGTAACCGTACCGTCACCGTGACGGTGCTTCCACGCCCACGTGCCCGTTCTTTCACTGCACTCAACTATCTCGCCGTCAGTCTCCTTTGCGTTTACGAGCATAACGTATCCCTCGTCCTGCTCGGGCTGCTCGTCAAGCAGCTCAAACACGCGGTTTGCTCCCGCGAGCGCCATAACTATGGCGTTCATCTGTTGCGACATCTGGCTTACGTTGGTGGTAAACTGTCTTGTCATATTGAGGAAGGGGACGACCACTGCTATGCCGATAACGGCGGAAACTGCGGGGTCGAACACCCTTTGCAGAGATACGTTGTTAACGCTGAGAATTATCATAGCTCCGCCGACGAACGCGGTGAGAACGTAGAGAATATTTCCTATGTTACCCATTATAGGCATAAGGATATTGGCAAATCGGTTTGCGTTGGTCGCGTCGCAACAAAGCTGCTCGTTGATCTTGTCAAAGTCTGCTTCGCTCTGATTTTCGTGACAGAACACCTTGACGACCTTCTGACCTTCCATCATTTCCTCGACGAAGCCCTCGGTCTTACCCATAGACTTCTGCATCTTTATGAAGTGCTTCGCGCTTCTTCCGCCTATCTTTTTGGTTACAAGCACCATAGCCACCGTGGCAAAGGCGACGACAATAGCCATCCATACGCTCAGATACAGCATATTGAACACGAGGAAGGTTATTATCAGCGCGGCGTTTATAATGTTGGGAATGGTACGGGAAATAAGCTCGCGGAGCGTGTCGATATCGTTGGTGTAGTGCGACATTATATCTCCGTGAGGATGTGTGTCAAAGTATCTGAGGGGAAGCTCCTGCATCTTGGAGAACATACGCTTACGCATATCGTTCATAAAGCTCTGCGTGACGATACCCATTATCCTCGTGTTAAGGAAGGACGTTACCCATCCCATAGCAAATACGGTTAGCATTATGCCGATAGCGATATAAATTTTCGTGCTTACCGCAGCCCAGCCGTCTACAAGTCCGATATTTATCTGCGTTATAAAGAAATTCATAAATAAGCTGGATATAGAGGATGCGAACGCTGTGAGCAGTATACATATTGAAACGATTATAAGCTCCTTGCGGTATTCGGCAAAGAGAAGCTTTAAAAGTCTGCCGAGAACTCCCTTTTTTACGGGTGGTCTTTTCATCTGAGGCTTGTTTGTCTGAGTGTTTTTCATTCCTCTTTACCCCCCTTATTCTGAGATTCGTAAACTTCCTTGTAAATGGGGCTTATCTTGAGCAGCTCCTCGTGCGTTCCGACGGATTCTATACGACCGCCGTCCATAACGACTATCTTATCGGCGTGCTCGACTGACGAGATGCGCTGCGCGATTATGATTTTCGTGGTATCGGGAATTTCCTCTGCAAACGCCTTGCGGATAAGCGCGTCGGTCTTGGTGTCAACGGCACTCGTGGAGTCGTCGAGAATAAGTATCTTCGGCTTTTTGAGAAGTGCTCTTGCGATACAAAGCCTTTGCTTCTGACCGCCCGAGACGTTCGTTCCGCCTTGCTCTATGTGAGTATCGTATTTGTCGGGGAAGCGCTGAATAAACTCGTGGGCTTGCGCGAGCTTACATATTCTTTCCATTTCCTCATCGGATGCCTCTGCGTCACCCCAACGAAGATTATCCTTGATAGTGCCCGAGAAAAGTACGTTCTTCTGAAGCACGACGGATACCTGATCGCGGAGCGCGCTTACGCCGTAGTCGCGAACGTCAACGCCGCCGACCTTTACCGAGCCCTCGCTTACGTCGTAAAGACGGGATATGAGCTGAACGAGTGAGGTCTTACCGCTGCCCGTTCCGCCGATAATACCGACCGTCTCGCCCGACGCGATAAACAGATTGATGTCGGAGAGCGCGTTTTTCTTTGCGTTCTCGGAATAGCGGAAATTAACGCCCGAGAACATAACGCTTCCGTCTCTCACGTCCGTTACGGGATGCTCGGGGTCAACTATTGAGCTTTTTTCGTTCAGCACCTCCGCGATACGGTTTGCGGATGCGACCGACAGGGTGACGGTAACGATTATCATAGAAACCATCATAAGGCTCATAAGTATCTGAACGCCGTAGACGAGCAAGGACGACATCTGTCCTACGTTAAGCTCCGTCGCGCCCGAATTTACGACGAGCATAGAGCCGAACAGACAGATCATTATCATATTGAAATTGAAGCAGAACTGCATAAGAGGGCTGTTAAGCGCGAGTATCTTCTCCGCCTTCGTAAAGCCCGCGCAAACGTCGTCTGACGCCGCGGCGAATTTCTTTCTCTCGAAATCCTCTCTTACGTACGCCTTTACAACGCGCATACCCGACACGTTCTCCTGAACGGAGCTGTTGAGCGCGTCGTATTTTTTGAATACCGTTTTGAATATGGGGTGCGCTCTTGTTATGATAAAGAACAGACCGATAGCGAGGAACGGTATTATTACAGCGAAGGCTACGGACATCTTAGGACTTATGACCATTGCCATTACGAAAGCGAATACGAGCATAAGAGGGCAACGGACGGCAGTTCTTATTATCATCATATAGGACATCTGCACGTTTGATACGTCCGTGGTAAGTCTTGTGACAAGCCCCGAGGTTGAGAATTTATCCATATTGGAAAACGAAAAATTCTGAACGGAAACGTATAGGTCGTGTCTGAGGTTTTTTGCAAAACCGCAGGATGCGATAGAAGCGAAGTGTCCCGAAAGGACACCGCAACACAGCGAAACGACCGCCATAAGGATAAGAAGCAGACCGTATTTGACGATAGTCGTCATATCACAGCCGATTTCTATTTGATTTACAAGCTTTGCCGTTATAAACGGAATAATACACTCGACCACGACTTCAGCAGCAATGAAGCAGGGGGCGAGAATGGACGCGCGCTTATACTCGCGTACACTTTTTATCAGTGTGCCAAGCATAAAAAATCTCCTCTCAATAATTATACATAATAATTATAATACTTTTTATTTACCAATTAAACCAATCTTCGTAAACTATATTTGAATATAAAATTGCTTTTTTGCAAAAAATTAATGCTGTTTCGGTGAGGTTTGTGTGAAAAAGTGTATTTGTATTGAAAAATGAGTGAAAATATGATATAATGTAAAAATATGATATCGGTTAAGGAGAGATTTATGCGTGAAAACCGTTCGGGATATATAAAAAATCTGCTTTTGCCCTGCACGCTTTTTTCTGCGCTTGCGGGTATATTTACGGCGGCACTTGTTTTTGCCTTCAAGGTGGTGTCCGTCGGAGTTATAAGCTTGTCAGGGAGACTTTATTCATTCGTGCGTGGAGAGCCCGTATGGCTTGGCGCTCTCATTGTCGGCGCGGCGTTGGTAAGCGTGCTTGTGTGGCTGCTGCTCAGAAAGGATAACGACTGCCGTGGTGGCGGAATACCTACTGCCGTGGCAACGCTTCGCGGATTTACTCCGATCAATTGGATAAAGAGCGCGTTTCTTATGCCGATCTCGGCAATTATGACGTTTTTCGTGGGAGTTCCGCTTGGTAACGAAGGACCTTGCGTTCAGATGGGAACGGCTATAGGGCAGGGAACTGTAAAAATGTTTGGCGGAATAAAGAATCAGGCGTGGCGCAGATACGTTATGACGGGCGGAGCTTGCGCGGGATTTGCCGCCGCTACGGGCGCACCCGTGACGGGTATACTTTTTGCCGTAGAGGAAGCGCACAGACGCTTTTCCCCAATGCTCTTTATGGTTGCGTCTATTTCCGTGCTCGTCGGTCAGGTCACTACCGAAGCGCTCGGCGCGCTTACGGGCTTTGATACGTCGCTGTTCAGCTTCAGAGTTGACGGCTCATACTCACTTGGATTCTTGTGGGTACCTATGGTGGTGGGAATAATATGCGGTATAGTTGCTATATTCTTCACCAAGGCTTACAGAATATGCGGTGGTCTGGTTCGTGGCAAGCTCGCGCGAGTTCCTTTTATCGCAAAAATAGTAGTTATTTTTTTGCTCACGGTCGTTATAGGCTTTTTCAGTGCGGACAGCGTTGGCTCGGGACACGCATTGGTGGACGTTCTTATTGAAGGGGGCGGAGTTTGGTATCTTCTTATTCTGTGCTTTGCGATAAGAGCTATTATGATGATGCTTGCCAACAACTCGGGCATAACGGGAGGACTTTTCGTTCCGACTCTTACATTCGGCGCGATAATCGGCGCGCTTATAGGAATGGCTCTGCTCAGGCTGGGACTTATAGACGCCGCGCAGTACGAGATAACCGTGGTTATCGGAATGGTCGCGTTTATGGCGTCGGCTTCGAGAACTCCTATAACCGCCGTGGTCTTTGCTGCGGAAGCCTTGTGCGGATTTGCTTACGTGCTTCCCGTTGCTATCGGCGTTGCCGTGGCGTACGTTATTATTGAGGTGGAGGGTATAACCGCATTTAACGATACGGTTATCGAGTCCAAAATAGATGCGGCGCACAAGGGCAAGAAGGCTGTAATTTACGACGTTTATCTTACCGTTCAGCCGAAAGCCTTTGCGGTCGAGAAGGAAATAAGAGACATTCTGTGGCCGCCTACGTGCGTTGTCCTTGGTGTGGAAAAAAACGTAAACGCTCTGACTCGCGTGGGTATAGCAGAGGGAGACGTTATTCACGTTCATTACCTCAGCTTTACTCCTCACGAAACCTTTGAAGAGCTGGAGCATATCGTCGGCAGACAAAGTGACGACGTAAGGCTTAATATACACGCTAACGGAGAAAATCATCAAGTTCCCGAAATTTAAGATACGGAGTTTTTTAGTATGTCAAAGATAAAATGGAAGGGCGGAGCGCTTCTGTCACCCGTACCGCCCGCTATGGTCAGTTGCTCGGACGGAGAGCAGGATAATATAATTACTATTGCCTGGACGGGTATCGTAAACACCGTACCGCCAAAGACCTATATCTCGGTTCGCCCGTCGCGCCATTCTCACAAAATAATAAAGGAAAGCGGTGTTTTTGCAATAAATCTTACCACGAAGGAGCTTGTGCGCTATGCCGATTGGTGCGGCGTTTATACAGGCGCTAAGGTGGATAAATTCCAAAGGTGCAAGCTGACGAAGGAGCCTGCCTCGGAAATAAACTGTCCGTTGATAGCCGAAAGTCCTCTGTCGCTTGAATGCCGTGTGACGGACGTAATTTCGCTTGGCTCGCACGATATGTTTCTTGCGGATATTGTCGCGGTTGACGTTGACGAGTCGCTCGTTGACGAAAAGGGCAGACTTTGCCTTGAGCGCGCGGGTATCGTCGCGTACGCTCACGGCGACTATTTTGAGCTTGGTAAAAAGCTTGGTAATTTCGGATTTTCGGTCAAGAAGAAAAAGAAGAGTAAGAAATAAACCCGCGGGGACGCGGGGACGCGTCCACCTTTTTTTCGAAAAAGGTGGAGCCAAAAAACTCGTTGACAGAAAAAATATAAAGGATAGTGGCGAAGTCTATG
>JAZOON010000117.1:0-3341 GCA_045655045.1 Eubacteriales bacterium
TGCGAACAGTGCCATAGCCGACGCGCCCATACCAAAGGTAAGCATAGCGCCCGTTATCTCGCTTGCGCTGAGCTTGAACACGAATTTCAAAAGTATAAACCAAACGGAAATGTCAAGAAGTCCGAGTCCCACGACGGTAAATCCCATAACGCTTCCTGCGGAAAACGCGATGCGGAGTCCCTTGTTAAGACCTTCTCTGCAAGCGTTCGCCGTTCTTGCGTTTGAGAGGGTAGCTATCTTCATTCCGATAAAGCCTGAAAACGCGGAGAAAAATCCGCCCGAGAGGAACGCAAAGGGAACGAAGGGAGTGAGCAGTCCAAGGACCGCCATAATTCCGAGAACCACGAACATAATACCGAAGAAAACGAGAACTATCTTATACTGTCTTTTCAAAAAGGCGTTTGCGCCCTTTCGTATCGACTGAGATATTTTCTTCATCAAATCAGTACCTTCCGAAAATTTCAACACTCTGCGAGACATAACGAATGCGAAGATCAACGCAAACAACGCGCCGCAAAGCGTGAATATCGCCATAATTTTTTCCATAATCTCATCTCCTGATGTTTTTTTGGTAGTTGTAATTTGATATTATATCACAATACCATGACTTTGTCAAGAATTTAACGCAATTTTTTGAGTGTTTTTTGCTTATGAAATAAAAAAGAGAGCGCAAATCGGAAAAATCGAAATGCTCTCTCGTTTTATATTCTGCTATTCTTGCTCTGTTCGTTTTTATGAATGGATTGATGCTTTCGCATCATGAATTGGCTTCGACATGATTTTTCGTCGGCGTTCCGCCTACTCCATGAATTGATTGCAACCAATTTCACGCAACCGTGAGGTCGCAATTCATAGCTTGTTATTCTCAAGGGGTAACAAGCTAAAACCGCCCACTTTTCTATTATATCATAAAATTACTGTTGTGTAAAGAAAAATACACACCTTTTGCACAAATTCTATCTTTTGAACAAAAAATAATTGTGGATTTCTTATAAAATGTATATTGCAATTTGCGATTTTGTGTGCTATAATATAGGTGTAATAAAGGAGGACGGTCCAATGAGAAATTAAGCTTCCGACGAAAAACGAAGACTTAAAGGTGTGAGGAGTATCTGAACGACGGTAGAAAAAACACGGCGGTGTTACGCGTTTATATAGATTTGATCTCGGTAGTATGTGTGTGGTAGTTTAAGTTCAGATTTTGAAGAAAAAACAAGTCTTTGTTGAGCGTCACAAATTTCGCCCCTTACGAATAAATCAAACGGAAAACAAAGGTTGCTCTCGTCAGAGCGTTGAGAATTTGAGTGTTTTGGAGTTTTTTGAATGAGTGAGAGGTAGACGACGAAAGAGAGGATTACAAAAGATGTTAGATATCAAGAGTGAACAGAAGTGACTCTTGATTGCGCGTAAAGAACGCAGTCAAGAGTCACTTCTGTTTTTGTCTTTTTTTATGGGATAAAATGCCCTGCCTTGGCAACAATATCTATATATAAATATATAATGTTTTGCCGAGGTGATATATGAAACGGTTAACGGAAAATTATAACGATAACGTCGCCGCAATCAAGAAGCTTTTGCGGGTTGACGAAAGCTTTGACGTGCTGTATAAGCGGCTTTCGGTAGGAAAAGGGGAGCTTTCGCTGTTCTTTATCGACGGCTTTACTAAGGACACCGTTATGCAAAAGCTTATGATGCATTTTATTTCGGTGGGTAAGGTCGTCGGCAACGCGGAACAGTATATGAGTGAAAATCTTCCTTATATAGAAGCTGACCTGTGCTGTGACGTTGATAAAATGGTGACTGCCGTGATGTCGGGCTGTACGCTGATGATAGGCAGCAGCTTTGGCGCGCAGGCTATTATTATTGATACTCGTACGTATCCCGCGAGAAGCACGGAAGAGCCCGAGGGGGACAGGGTAATGCGCGGTTCGCGCGACGGATTTGTCGAAACTCTTATTTTTAATACCGCGCTTATTCGCCGCAGAATACGAAATCCCGCGCTCACAATGAAGTATTTCTCTATCGGAGAGGATTCCAAAACCGACGTTGCGCTTTGCTTTATGGAAGATAGGGCGGATGCTGAATACGTCGCCAAGCTTATGAAAAGGCTTGAAAGCATCAAGACCGACTCGCTGGTCATCGGGCACGAATCTCTCAAGGAGTGCCTTATTAAAACGCGGTGGTACAATCCGTTTCCAAAGATCAGGACCACGGAGCGTCCCGACGTTGCGTCGGCTCAGCTGCTTGAAGGAAGTGTATTGATAGTTATTGATAACAGTCCCGAGGTGCTGGTGCTTCCGACGTCGATATTTGATTTTATGCAGGAGTCTAACGACTTTTACTTTCCGCCGCTTACGGGAACGTATATACGCATCGTCAGATATCTTGTGTTTTTTCTTACGTTGATAATCACGCCCGCTTGGTATCTTATGACGCGATATTCCGAACTTGTACCCGGCTTTTTGGAATTTGCCATGCCCGAGGATTCGGGAAAGCTTCCGATAATCGTACAGCTTTTGTTGGTGGAATTTATAATTGACGCGTTGCGTCTTGCCTCGCTCAACACGCCGAATATGCTTAACAACTCGCTGTCGGTGGTCGGCGGACTGATACTTGGCGATTTTGCCGTTGACGTCGGCTGGCTGATACCCGAGGTCATCGTGTATATGGCGTTTGTCGCTATTGCCAATTTTACGCAGCGAAGCTACGAGCTTGGCTATGCGATAAAGTTTTTGCGCATATTCCTGCTGATCGTCACGGGGATCTTTGGCTTCTGGGGATTTTGCGCAGGATTCGTTATAACGATAATACTCGTCGCAACGAATTCAACAGTAAACGGCAAGCGCAATTATCTCTATCCTCTTATACCCTTTCACGGCAAGGCGTTGCTGTCAATGATCGTTCGCGTAAAAAAGAAATCCGAATGACGGTTTTCTTCATTATATTATATAAGAGAGCAGTGAGTGCGAGAAGTGCGTTTTTTGAGGGGAACTTTCTTTCGGGAAAGTTCCCCTTTTTTATGGGAACGCGTGGGGGGCGGTTTTGCTACCTTTTTTGAAAAAAAGGTAGCGCCAAAAAACTTCTTGACGGAAAAGGTAAAAATAGTGGCGAAGTCTGTGTTTCCCCATAATCCGTAGGGCGGGGGCTTGTCTCCCGCCGTGACAAAAACGTACGGCGAAAATCTGTGTCAGAACCTTATTTTGTAGGGACAGGCGTCCTCGAGTGTCCGCGAAACGTTCGCACGAAAATAACATTTACGCGTAGGAACGGCGGCAGCAAGCCACCGCCCTACGAAAGAATGATTGTCGTTCGTAACGGACAGTCGAGGACGCCTGTCCCTA
>JAZOON010000118.1:0-10309 GCA_045655045.1 Eubacteriales bacterium
CATTATTATATTACGAAGAGTCTTCTTGAGCACGGCTTCAACGTACTTTCCGAAAAGCCCTTCGCGCGCACCATTTATGAGTGTGAGGATCTTATGCTTACCGCAAAGAACAACGGCGTTCTCGTAAGCGCGTTCCACCAGACTCTGTATGCTCCGTCCTTTTTGAACGTAAAGAAAATCATTGCGAGCGGAAAGCTTGGAGACATATTGCAAATAAGCCTTAAATACTCGGGCTTTTCAAGGCGCTGGGACTGGCAGACGCTTCAGTGCTGCTGCGCGGGAAGCATTTATAATTCAGGACCTCACCCCATAGGGCAAGCTCTTGATCTGCTCGGTTGGGATACTCAGACCAAGGTGGCTTTTTCATCACTGAAAACAGTCCTGACAAGCGGTGATAGCGACGATTACGGCAAGATAATACTGTCAACGCCCAATAAGCCCGTAGTGGATATCGAGATAAGCTGCGCCGATGCGTATGCCGATGATTTTGTATTCAAGATATTTGGTTCAAAAGGAACGCTGATCTCGAGTAATTCGAACTATAAAATGAAATATATCGAGGACTTTTCCGCATATCCCGAAAGGCAGGTCATCAGAGGCTCGCTTTCCGATGAGAACGGAAATCCCGCTTATTGCAGCGAAAAGCTGAATTTCATCGAGGAAAGCAATGCGATCGAGGGCAGCTCGTTCGATGCCGCCGTATGCACGTTTTATAAGATGATGTACAACAGCGTTATGTTAGGCGCACCGCTTGAGGTACAGCCGTACCATGCCGCACGCGTGA
Organism: Eubacteriales bacterium; assembly: GCA_045655045.1. Lineage (GTDB taxonomy): Bacteria > Bacillota > Clostridia > Oscillospirales > CAG-272 > HGM12713. The sequence continues at coordinate 785 of JAZOON010000118.1, forward strand.
TATCCGTGATAGAGCAGTGCCACGCAGAAAATCCGTTACCGATAAAATTCAATTGACATAAGGAGATACCATGTTAAAGGTTATAAATTCAGAAAAGATCGTCGCAAGTGTGTACGAAACAAGAGCAGAAATGGGGAGCGCAGCCGCAAAAGCCGCCGCAAAGGCAATAAATGACGTGCTTGCTACAAAGCCCTACGCTAACGTTATATTTGCCGCCGCGCCGTCTCAAAATGAAATGCTTGAGGCATTGATAAAGGAGAACGTGGATTTTTCGAGAGTAAACGCTTTCCATATGGATGAATACGTAGGACTTGGGATAGAAAACGAGCAATCGTTCGCACGGTATCTTAACGACCATATTTTTTCACTTGTCCCGTTCGCTAACGTCAATTTTATTCCTGCCAACGGCGATGCTGACGAGGGGTGCGATACTTATTCTGATCTGCTTAAGGACAATCCGCCCGACGTGGTATGCATGGGGATCGGAGAAAACGGACATATCGCATTCAATGATCCGCCCGTTGCAGACTTTAATGACGTAAAAGTAATAAAAAAAGTAGCGCTTGACAATATCTGCCGTATGCAGCAGGTTCACGACGGATGCTTTCCTACGCTTGATGACGTTCCGAAATATGCGCTTACGCTGACCATTCCCACGCTTATGTCGGCAAAATATTTGATCTGTACTGTTCCCGCGAGCACGAAAGCCGATGCCGTACAGGCTATGCTGTACGGTGAATACGGCGAGGCTTGCCCTGCGACCGCGCTCCGAAAGCACGATAATGCGCTTGTTTTTCTTGACAGGGACAGCGCGGAAAAGGTGCTTTGATATGAGTATGAGAATACTGTTTTACGGCTTTCGTCATACACACCTCAATTCACTTTATAAAAAGGTTGCGGAATGTGAGCATACCAAAATTATCGCTTGTATTGAGCCTTATGCGGAGGCTCGCGCCAAAGCCGAAAAAACGTTGGGAGCGACGTTTTCCGATGAGAGCTATGAGAATTGGCTGAAAAGAGATTTCGACGTTGTGGCAATAGGCAACGCCTACGGAGACAGAGGAGAGGCTATTATTAAAGCACTTCAGGCGGGAAAGCACGTAATTGCAGATAAGCCTATATGCACAGATATGGAGCAGCTTAACAAAATACGCAAGCTCTCAAGAGAAAAAAATCTTAAAATAGCGTGCATGCTGGATCTTCGCTACATACCGCAGTCCGTCAAGGCAAGAGAGATCATAATGAGCGGGCGTCTTGGCGAGGTTCGTAACGTAAGCTTTAACGGTCAGCATTATATTGATTATGCTAACAGACCTCATTGGTATTTCGAGGACGGTCTGCACGGCGGAACGATAAACGATCTTGCCATACACGGAGTTGACCTTGTACGAATGATAACGGGACTTGAATTTGATAAGACGTATGCCGCAAGGACGTGGAACGCGTATGCCTTTAAGAATGAGAAATTCAAGGATTGCGCTACGTTTATGGCAAGGCTTGAAAACGGAGCGGGGGTTCTGGCGGACGTTTCTTATTCCGCGCCCTCACAGGCGTTCAGCATGCCGTCGTATTGGGAATTCAGATTTTGGTGCGACAGAGGAATGCTTCAGCTTGCATACAACGACGATCGTCTTACCCTTTTTGAGGACGGAGAGCCCGAGACTTTAAGAATTGAGTGTGATAAAACGAGCGAGACATATCTTACCGAGTTTATAGCGGAAATAGAAAACGACAGCCGCGATATGACGGAAAACATACTCCGTTCCACCGAAAGTGCTCTTGAAATTCAAGAGGCGGCAGACAGGGAGACAGAAAAGTGAAATACCGTATATCAAACGGACGTCTGATTACAGACAATAATATTGTCGAAAAGGATATCCTCATAAGAGACGGAATTATAGAACAGCTTATTGACAGAAACAGCTCGGTGTCTGACGGCTACGAGATCATCGACTGCGGCGGAAGCTACGTATCGGCGGGCTTTGTGGACGTACATCAGCACGGCGGTGGCGGAAGCGATTATATGGATGCTGACGCCGATGCTTTTCTGAAAGCTACGGAGGCGCATCTGATGCACGGTACTACGTCGGTTATGCCAACGCTTCTGTCTGCCAGCAAGGAAATGACGTTACGCGCAATAGACAATTATAAGGCAGCCGCTGCAGATTCCCGCATACGAGCGAATATGCTTGGACTTCACGTTGAGGGCAGATATATCTCGCCAACACAAGCGGGTGCGCAGAAGCCTGAAAATATCAAGGAATTTGATAATGCCGAGTACAGAGAGATAATTGCTCACGGCGAGGGCTGCATCAAGCGATGGAGCGTTGCCCCCGAGGTTCGCGGAGCGAGAGAATTTGCGGACTTTGCGGTCAAAAACGGAATAACGCTCAGTATAGCGCATTCCGATGCAGATTTTGACACCGTGCTGAAGGCATACGATTGGGGATACAGACATATCACACACCTTTATTCATGCACGAGCAGTATCGTGCGCCGAAACGGCTTCAGAGTTGCAGGTGTGCTTGAAGCGGCGTATTATATTGACGGAATGAACGTTGAGATAATTGCCGACGGCTGTCATCTCCCCGCTTCCCTTTTGAAATACGTTGCGAAATTCAAGGATACGTCACGTATCGCGCTGATAACGGATGCTATGCGCGCGGCGGGAGAAAACACCGAAAGAAGCTTTCTTGGAAGCGCGGACGACCCATTACCCGTTATAATTGAAGACGGTGTCGCCAAGCTGACCGACAGAACCGCGTTTGGCGGAAGCATAGCTACGGCAGACAGGCTTATAAAAACTATGGTGGGAGCAGGCATATCTCTTACCGATGCGGTACAGATGATAACCGTAAATCCACTTAAAATGATGAATATTGACGTCAAAAAAGGCAAGCTTTGTCAAGGCTACGATGCGGATATATGCGTGTTTGACAGTGATATAGACATCAAAGCGGTAATATGCGGTGGAAAAATAATAAAAAATAATTTATAAAAGGAGGTATTAACATGAGACTAAACAAATCAAATCTCAAAAAATTGCTCTTGCTTATTCTCGCCTTTTCTATGCTCGGTATGACTGCGTGCGGTGTAAAGAACAACGCGCACGAAGCCGACGACGATAAGGAGCCCGAGGATACGGGAGCAAGCACAGACGCAACGCAAGATGATCCTTCGGTACCCGAGACGGAGATACTTCGCGATCCGCAGAAGATCAAAAACAAAGGCATTATTGATTATCAGGCGGGCGTGGGACTTCTTTACAACGGTATCGAGCTCCCCGAAAGCTGGGAGGCGTATGCCAGAGATCCTAACAGCGACGAAGTGGTAACACCCCCGTATCTGACGTCAAAGGATGACGGCGGCTACCGTCCCGACGTTATCGACGTAACGGTTGGCAGACAGCTTTTCGTTGATGATTTTCTCATCGAAAGCACGACGCTCAAAACCGTGTATCATCAGGCAACGAAGTACGAGGGCAATCCAATTGTTACACCCACGAATAAGTACGAGCTCAGCGGTGGCTGGGGCGTAGGTCTTGACGGCGGCGGGGTATGGTATGACATGGAAGACGAAAAATATAAAATGTGGTACGATATGTCTACCGGCGGCTCAGTCGGATATGCAGAAAGCGATGACGGCATTAACTGGACTAAGGTCAAATGTCAGGCTGACGGAACTAATCTTGTACTTGAAGAGGCATTAATGGACGGACACTTTCAAGTGTTCATAGACTATGAGGCGGACGCTTCCGAAAAATACAAGATGCACGTGTTAAGCTTTAGAAACTTATATGGAAAAACCAACACTAACACGGGTTTGCTTGAGTTTACAGGCGGGTACAGTGAGAGTAACATACCTATAGGCTCTAAGGAAGATAATTATTATGCGAGTACGTTGTACGTTTCTTCAGACGGTATAAATTGGAGACAACTCGGCGGTTTGGCAGACAATCTTCAAGGAGATGCGTGTTCCGTATTTTATAACGAATTTACAAACACGTGGGTAAACAGCATTCGTACTTGGACACGTACGTTACATAACGGTACGATGAGCAATGGACGCGTAAGATACTATGCTGAGTGTAGCAATTTTATAGATCTCCTAAAGTGGAAGGTCGAGGACACAATTCTATGGTTAACACGAGACAAAAATGACGTTGCTGATTTAAGTCTGGGGGGATTGAGTCCGCAAACGTATAATTTTGGTGCTATTGCATATGAGAGCATAATGATAGGTACACGTTCCGTATGGTACGGTCCAAATAATAAAACTATAAAGGAAACCGGTAACCCTAAGATAACAGATCTTCAAATGACATATAGCCGTGACGGATTCCATTTTGATAATCCGAGCAGAAAAGCATTTATCGCTTCAAGCCGCACTGATGGCACGTGGGATAAGGGATATCTCTGGACAGTACCGGCATCGGTAATAATTCACGACGATGAGATATGGTTCTATTATAGTGGCTTTAAGGGATATAAATCTACGACAAACGCTCTTATTAATAAAGATGCGCACGCAATGCAGCAAATAGGAATTGCCGTACTTCGCCGCGACGGATTTGCGTCAATGGAAGGCACGGGAGAGCTGCTCACCCGCAAGCTTACGGTTGACGACTATAAGAAATATCTGTTCGTCAATATCAATTGCCCCGAGGACAGCTTCAAGGCGGAGATAATTGATAAGAACGGAAACGTAGTTGAGGGATATTCCATGGAAGACTGTATAGCGGTTGGCGGAGACGACACCTGCAAGCAGATAACGTGGAAAAACGGCGGTAATCTTTCGTTCCTTGGTGACAGTGAGTTCCAAATTCGATTTTCAATGTCTAAGAGTGGCGAGTTTTATTCATTCTGGTTGTCCGACGCAACCACGGGCGAGTCCGACGGAGCGATAGGCTCGGGATACGCGTCCTCAAAAAAATTAATAAAATAAAGATACTTTAAAAGAAAGGAGTGATTACTATTAGTATTCCAAAAAATCTTCATCCGCGTCCCGACAGAATGAGAAAAAGCTGGCTATGCCTGAATGGCGAATGGGATTTTGAGATAGACAACGCTATGGTTGGAACATACAAGGAATATTTCAATCGAGATTCTCTAAATCAAAAAATAACCGTTCCGTTTTGTCCTGAAAGCCATTTGTCGGGTATAGGAAACACGGATTTTATGAATGCCGTATGGTATAGACGTAATATTGATATTCCCGAAGAGTGGGAAGGAAAAAGGATATTACTACATATTGATGCGTGCGATTACGAGACAACGGTTTACGTAAACGGCAAAAAGCTTGGAACACACAAAGGCGGCTATACTCCGTTTGAATTTGACATAACGGACGTACTGCGAGAAGAAAATAATTACGTTACAGTATATGCTTTGGACGACGTTCGTTCCGAGCGTCAGGCGGCAGGCAAGCAGAGTCTGGAGCTTCGTTCCGTCGGATGTCGCTATACACGAACGACCGGCATATGGCAAACCGTTTGGTTAGAGGCAGTAGAGGAAGCGTATATCAAATCGTATAGAACCTACCCAAATATTTCTGAGCCTTCCCTTTCCCTTGAGGTGTTAACAAGCAAAAATTCTATTGGGGCTAAGCTTGAGGTCAAGGCTTTTTACCAAGGTAAGCTAATGGGAGAAGCGCAATCGGACGTAAGCTCCTTGTCTACTACGCTTATCATTCCACTTTCCGAAAAACATCTATGGGAATGTGGGTGCGGAAGACTTTACGACCTTGAGTTTTCACTTACCCAAAACGGAAAGACCGATACTATGCAAGGTTATTTCGGACTTCGTGAAATTTCACTTACGAAGGAAAAGGGTCTGACGCTAAATGGCAAAACTGTTTTCGGACGCTTCGTATTAGATCAAGGATTTTATCCCGACGGTATATGTACGGCGCCGACAGACGATGCCTTAGTAGCAGATATAGAAGCGTCAATGTCCTTTGGTTTTAACGGTGCGAGACTTCATCAAAAGGTTTTTGAACCTCGATATCTTTACCACGCCGACAGACTTGGATATATGGTATGGGCAGAAGCAGGAAACTGGGGGCTTGATACTACGCTTGAGGAAAACATCTACAATTTCTTGCCCGAATGGCTTGAAGAGGTAGAGAGAGATTTCTCGCATCCTTGCCTTATCGGCTGGTGTCCGTTCAACGAAACGTGGGACAAGCACGGAAGACAGCAATGCAACCATTTTCTCGACACGGTATACGACGTCACGAAGGCAATAGACAAAACGCGACCGGTGATAACCAACAGCGGAACGTGGCCGACCGAAAGAACAGACGTTCATGACGTTCACGATTACGAGCAGGATCCGGAAAAGCTCCGTCAATATTATTCCGAGATAGAAAACGGAATTTTAAGAGACCAGCTTATGAGAAGAATGCCTGACAGACAGGTATTTAAAAAAGAGCTTCCGATTTTCGTAAGTGAGTACGGGGGAGCAAGATGGGTGCTTGAAGCAGACGCCGAGGCATGGGGCTACGGCAAAAACGCTACAAGTGAAGAAGAATATCTTGCTCGCGTAGAAGGATTAACCAACGTTTTGCTTGAAAACAAGCATATCTTTGCATTCTGTTACACTCAGCTTACCGACGTTGAGCAAGAAAGGAACGGCTTGCTTACCTACGACAGAAGATTGAAATTCCCATCAGAAACACTTTATAAAATCTTTTCAAAAAAAGCAGCAATTGAAAATAAAAACGTAGAAGGAGAATAATTATGAAAAAATTTGTTTCTTTACTGACAGTTCTTACACTTTTAATTGGCGCATTGGCTATCCTGCCGGTTTCGGCAAACGACACGGAAAACACCCCGTTACTTGACAGTTATCTTCTTACTCACTGGGATTTTTCAGGCGACGACGTTTATGCGGATAAAGCTCCTGCCGGTACAACCAAGGACCAACTGAGAGCAGCTGTCAATGCAAGTAAAATCACCTGCAACGACGGAGTAGTTACGCTTAACGGAACGGGAAGCGGTGGCGGTACCAGATATCTATTTGCTCCCGATTCAGGTGATCTGTTCAGAACGCCTATGGCAGACGCAACCAATGATTACGACAGAACTCTGTTTATCAAATTTAAAATATCCGATCCTGATATAACCAGAACACAACGTTATGAGGTAGTTTCCCAAAATGGAGCGTTAAGACTTAGAAATAAGTTTGAAATCTCGAACGGAAAAAATGAAGTCCAGGCTTCAACAAAGGTTGGCTCAAATGACAGCCATGAGAATACGATTTCAAACAGCTCACTGTTTACAGCCGGCACATGGCTTGAAGTAGCTATTTGTTACGACAAGGGGTATGATGAGACCACAGGAAAGCAAACGCTGACCTACACAATGTATGCAAAGGATAACACTACAGGAACCTGGTCCCAGAAGGCACAATTAAGCTCTTCAAGTACGGGATCCTCTTGGCAAAAATACACTCCCACAAAGGATTGGAGTTCTCAGGAATGTAAAAACGCAAATAACGCTACCTCCTGCGACAACGCAACGAGTTGCCGTACACAGAACGGATGTGAAAATTATTTTTGCATAGGAGCAAATCCTCACGGCGTAGCCCTTGGTAACAACTGCGATTTGCTTGTTGACGATATAAGAGTATACGGCAAGGCGCTTACCACTGCTGAGTTGGGTACTATAAACGTTACAGAGTCACAGCCCTCCGATCCGTTGCCCCCCACCCCAACAGTAGAAGGTACTATGATATCAAAGGGACATAGCCTTACCCTGACAGGAAAGACCAATATAAATTACTATTTTGATCTCAACGAAGATAGCGATTACGAAGTTAAAAACACTGAAATAGTTATGCTTACCGATAAATCAGGTAAAGCAGTTATAACCAGGAATCTGAATGACTTGGAAAAAACGGAGCAGAACGGATATAAGCTCTCCTACGGCGTATCAGCCAAGCAGATGAGCGAAAGCTTTACGCTTACGGTGAAAGACGGAGATACCGTATTGTATACCGACGAATACAGCGTACAGAGCTACGCGATATACGTTCTTACGAAGGCATCAAATTACGAAGCTGAGCTTGTAGACCTTGTCAAGACGATGTTGAATTACGGTGCGTACGCACAGATAGCATTTGATTATGCAACGGATAAGCTTGCAAACGAGGGATACGAAATATCAGAGCTCCATGAAATCAACGTAAGCGGAGAGTGGGGCGCTAAAGTCAACGGAGCTGTAAACGGATTGGCGTACAGCGCGGCAACTCTCGTTCTTAACGACGAAACTCACGTAGTATTTAAATTTGACGTAAGCGGCGTAGCTATTAACGATATAAAAGTAGAAGGTGCTGACGATTATAAGATAATTGCAGGTAGGACCCTTCAGATACAATCCGAAGGACTTGTTGCAAGCGAGCTTGATAAATATGTGCAAGTTACCGTTACGGTTGGAGACGAATCCGTAACCGTCAGCTATTCTCCCCTCGCTTTCATTGTGAATATGGCAAATGAAGGCGGCACGACCAAGGATCTCGTTAAGGCTTTGTATGCTTACCACAATGCGGCAAAAGCTTACGTAAAATAATGGAGGTATCTACGATGAAAACATTCGTATCACCTGAAATTAAGCTGTTGCATATTGATGCCGAAAATATTTTGACTGCATCGATCGACAACGATACGCCCTTTGAAAATCAACTTGGCGTTTGGGACACGAAAACACTTCCAATGCAATAAGGAGACGTTTATGAAAATTAAAATCTTAAGTTTTTTACTCGCTATTCTGATGATAGCAGTCTGCCTCGTTTCTTGCAAAAAACAAGAAACCAAAGAGGACTACGAGTCAGACACTGTAACAACAGAGGCGGAAACAGAAAAGGTTGCTCGAACCTTCAACGATCTACAGGCCGTTGATTTCGGAGGAGAGAATTTCACAATACTTACGCGAGATAGATATAACGGTTTATGGGATCCGTTTGAATATGATAGCGAAGGCTTAAACGGAGATACACTGAACGACTCCGTTTACGAGCGCAACTGTATGGTGGAAGAAAAGTTCAACTGTAACGTAATTCAAATAGCAGATGAGGGTTACGGCAACACCGCCTTGGCAGCATTCTTGTCAATGACTGCAGAGGAGTACGACGTTATAGTACTTCCGATAATGAACTCCATAGGTATGCTCGCTCTTACCGGATACAGCTACAATTTCAAAAATATAGAAAGTGTAGATCTCGACGACGCATGGTGGGATCAGGGCGTAAACAACTCCCTTTCCCTCGTCGACCGTTATTATACCATTTGCGGCGACCTGAATCTCAATGACGATATTGCAACGTGGTGCGTTTGCTTTAACAAAAAAATTGCAAGAGACTACGGCATCGATCATTACTCCGCACTCACCGACGGAACGTGGACGCTTGAAAGCATGTATACAAGCGCTAAAAAATTCGCCGTCGATTCGAGCTATGATGGTTCGAGGTACGGAATATGCACGCAAGCGGAGTTTGGAGAAGCATTGCTTTTAGCTGATAACAAATA
>JAZOON010000119.1:0-3612 GCA_045655045.1 Eubacteriales bacterium
TTACGTCGCAAGAGAGTGTAAGATAGAAGAGCCCGTTCACTGTACGGCGTTCAACGACTACGCAATAGCGGGAGACGTCACGACGCTTGAATTTGAAAAAGAGGCTCGTCTTGAATACAGATTTGCCATATCCGACGACAAGGTGGATATGAGCGGAGCTCTTACGGACGCCTTGTTCGACGAGATAAATCACCCGATAAAGAGCGAGCTTTATTTCAACATTGATGAGGTGAAGAATACTGCCTTTACACCCGAAACACTCACACAGTTTTTGCGAAAGGTGCAGTATCAGGTAAACATATGCGCGCTTGGTAAGGATATGGGTGGCGGTGGCAATATAGGCTTCAGAGACGTGGCTCAACAGGTAGAGCAGTGTGCGGTCTGGAATGCCGAGGATTGTCGCCAAAAGATACTCGTTATAATGAGCCATATGTTCCCCGACGGGCGCGCACCGAGAAGCTTCTCTATTCCCGAGGAGGGACAGCTATCCAAAATGTCTATACCAAACTATATAGATATGGGCATTTGGATGATAAACGCTATCGACAACTATTTGAGATTTACGGGCGACTATTCCATACTTGACGAGATCTGCGGATACTACGAGATAGTTGATGAAAAGGGTGTCGTTAAAAAATCCGATAAAGAGGATAGTCTGCTTTGCCATATGATAGCGATAGTAGACCGTTTGGTACGCAATATAGCCCCCGACAGTAACTGCGTAAGAATGCTGTACGCCGATTGGAACGATGCGATAGACTCGCTTGGAAACACCAAGGATAAGGACAAAAAATTCGGCACGGGCGTGTCCGTTATGGCAACGCTTCAAGCGTATGAAAATCTTGTTATGATGAACAATATCTTCCGCGCCGTAGGCGGTCACGATGAAGATATCAAGAGATACGAGGACGCTATGCTTACCATAAAGCAGGGCGTGTTCTCCAATGCCATCGTAGAAAAGGACGGAGAGCGCAGAGTGCTTCACGGCTGGGGTGACAAGAGAGAATTTTTAGTGGGAAGCTTTTGCGACGTGGACGGAAAGAGTCGAATTTCATCAACCTCACAGTCGTTTTTCGCTATGTCGTCGCTGTATAGCAAAGAATACGAAAAGGATATTCTCAATTCATTCCGTAAGCTCGATAGCAAGTACGGCTTCAGGACTTTTGACGAGCCTTTTTCGCCTGACATTATGGGAATAGGAAGAATAGGCAAGCTACCTGCGGGAACGGCGGAAAACGCGGGAACGTATATTCACGCGGCGTTGTTTGGAGTTCTTGCTCTTTATAAGATAGGCTGCGAGAGAGAGGCAAACGAGCAGCTTTTGAAGCTTTTGCCCATATCATACGAAAAGGTTGATAAAACGCCTTACGTAATGCAGAACGCTTATTGCTATAATCCCGATATAAACGTGGACGGCTCGGCTCTTAACGATTGGTTCACGGGAAGCGCGGCAGTAGTTATGAAAACGGTAATTACTAACGTGTTCGGTATACAGCCCGAATATGATGCGCTGAAGCTGTCACCCGCGAAGTGTTCGTTCCTGAAAAAGGCTACCGTACGCTTGCCTATAAGAGGCAACACGGTAGAGCTTACGCTTGAAAATACGGGAAGCTTTTCGCTGGAGCTTAACGGCAGATGCATTGAAGGTAACGAGATAAAGTATACGGAGCTTGAAAAGGAAAATAAGATAACGGTGACGTTTTAAGTCAGGCGGGGAAAATATGGAATTATATGAAAAAGTAAAGGTGCAATTAGCGGAGTGCATTGCAAACAATACGGAAGAAATTATTTGCGAGGACGGAGACAATTATTTTGGCTTGCCAAAGCCTTATTCCGTTCCCACACCGGGTAAAACCTTCAGGGAGATGTATTATTGGGATTCCTATTTTACAAACATAGGATTTTTGGCTGTAGGTAATATTGAGCAGGCGAAGAATAATGCGGAAAATATTCTGCATTTGATAAACCGCTTTGGTTTTATGCCCAACGGAAGCCGAACAAGATATCTTTATCACAGTCAACCCCCGTTCTTTGCTCAGATGGTAAAGGATATATACGAAACAGACGGAGATGCCGACTTTTTGCTTCGCTCGTATGAGGCTATGAAAAAGGAGCATTCATTCTGGATAAATAACAGAAGCTTTTCTAACGGACTTCTCCATTACGGATTTTTAGCTGACGATAAGAATTTGCAACAGACGAGGAGAGATAAGTGGAAGCTGCGTACGGGACTTGAGCCCAGCGCGGATATCCGTGTGAACGTTGGGAATTTTATAGGGTACTGTGAAAGCGGTTGGGACTGCAATCCCCGACTTGGAGACCGTTCGTTTGAGTATGCTTCTCCCGACCTTAATTCACTTATATGGAATCTTGAGGAGAGACTTGCTGAATTTGCCGAGATACTCGGAAAAGATGAGAGTGAAAAATGGAAGAAACTTGCAGATGAGAGAAAGAAAAAGATAAACGATTTTCTTTGGAATGACGAAGTGGGTTACTTCTGCGACAGAAATGCAAAGACGGGTGAGTTTGGAGAGGTGTTTTCTGCGGCAGCGTTTTATCCGATGTATTTTGGTTTGGCAAGCGAAGAGCAGGCAAGAAGGACTTTGCAAAAACTCGGACTTTTGGAAAGAAAGCACGGCGTAGTCCCTTGCGAGGAATACGGCGGAGAGGGAACGTTCCAATGGGCAGCTCCGAACGTATGGCCTTGTATTCAGTGGATGGTCATAGGAGCACTTTGTAAATACGGATATTGCGAGGATGCTTTCCGTCTTGCGAAAAAATACGTAGAGCTTGTGGAAAACGTAGAGAAATCCACGGGACAGCTTTGGGAGAAGTACAACGCAGACACAGGCTCGACGGACGTGGCTGCAGAGTACAAAATGCCCCCTATGATGGGCTGGACAGCAGGCGTTTATCTGAAATGCAAGTTACTTACACAGAATTACAAAAATGAGAGGTGCAAAAGTTGAAACAGATACCCGAATGCTTTGCGACGACACCAATCGTGTACGCCGTGGGAAAAAATTATCAGATAATGGTTCCCGTAACTTGTGAAACGCTTATGTGGGTTGAGATAGCGGGAGAATGCTTTTATGATGATGTAAACGGCATACTGCGTTCCAACTGTACCACACACAGAATGATAGTTCCGATGGAGAGACTTGACACGGCGGGAGAATATAAAATTTGCTACCGTATTGTCAACGAGCGTAAGCCTTATTATTCCGACGTGAGTGAGATATTTGAATATAGCTCCGTTTTTTATCCTGTAAAGAAAGAAGGCGCAAGATTTTTTCACATAGCAGACGCGCATAATGAGGTTGACAAGCCCGTGGCTGCCGCAAAGGCGTTTGGCGAGATAGATTTCCTTATACTCAACGGAGATTTACCCGACCACAGCGGAGATATAAAGAATTTCACTACGATACACAGAATAGCGGCGGAGATAACGAACGGCGAGAAACCCGTCGTATTCTCCCGCGGCAATCACGATATGCGTGGGATTTATGCTGAAAACATTGCAGAGCATACGCCCACGGACAACGGCAGGTCGTATTATACGTTCCGTCTTGGCAGTATATGGGGAATGGTGCTTGATTGCGGAGAGGATAA
>JAZOON010000120.1:0-3451 GCA_045655045.1 Eubacteriales bacterium
CAAGGTCGATACTCCGTCTTTGCGTTTACGAGATGCTTTACATTGATGACATTCCTTACACCGTTTCCATAAACGAGGCGGTTGAGATAACCAAAAAGTTTGACGACGACAAGGCAAGACCGTTTATAAACGGAATACTCAATTCCGTGAAAAATCAGCTTGAAGCAAAATGAAGGAGTGTTACGTAGGCTTTGATACGAGCAACTACACGACCTCTGCCGCCGTGTGCGACGGAGAGGGAAGGGTAGTCGCCAATATCAAGATACCTCTGCCCGTTAAGTCGGGAAACCGTGGGCTTCGTCAATCCGAGGCGGTTTTTGAGCATACGAGAAATATTCCGCTTCTTTGCGAGAGGCTGGAGTCAGCTCTTGAGGGATATACGCCCGTTGCGGTTGGAGCTTCCGTTCGTCCGAGAGACGCGGAGGAGTCATATATGCCGTGCTTTTTGGCGGGCAAGGCGGCGGCTTATTCGTTCGCTTCAGGCTTACATATACCTGTGTGTGAGCTTACTCACCAGAACGGTCACGTAAGAGCCGCGCTTTATTCGGCGGGGCAGGAGAGACTGCTATTGACGGAGCGATTTCTCGCCTTTCACGTATCGGGAGGTACGACCGAGGCTCTTCTGGTAACGCCGAGGGACGGTCAATTTTCCGTGGAGCTTGTGGGCGAGACGGACGATATCAACGGCGGTCAGGCTATAGACCGCGTTGGAGTGGCTATGGGACTTGATTTTCCTGCAGGGGCGGCGCTTGAAAAGCTTGCGATGGAGTATGAGGGCAAGATATACAGACACGCCGTTTGCGTAAAGGACGGCAGATGCAGTCTGTCGGGAGTAGAAAATATTGCGGCGAGGATATACGGAGAGACTAACGACAAATCAGCCGTTGCCGCATTCGTGTTTGACTTTATCGGCCGAACGCTCGATGAGATGAGAAAACAGGTGACGGACAAGCACGGAAATATGCCCGTGATATTCGCGGGCGGGGTGATGTCCAACAAGATAATGCGCGAGAGACTTTCCGCGCGGTGCGAGGCGTATTTTTCCGAGCCGCAGTTTTCGGCAGACAACGCGGCGGGTATCGCGCTTTTGTGCAGAGATAAGATCTTATTTGATAAAAAGTAAAGGAGACGTTATGACGGGTGGCGCTTTGACTGTATCACAACTGAATAGCTACATCAAAACGCTTATGAGCGGTGACGATTTCCTTTCAAGCGTGACCTTAAGAGGAGAGATATCCAACTTTAAGGCGCACAGTAGCGGGCATTTGTATTTTACGCTTAAGGACGAGCGCTCGGAGATACAGAGCGTGATGTTCAACGGCAGAGCGCAGACGCTCAAATTCCGTCCTCAGAACGGAATGAAGGTCACGGTCTACGGTCAGGTGAGCGTTTACGAGGCGGCGGGAAGATACCAGATATACGTCAACGCAATGGTAAACGACGGAGCGGGCGCTCTGTACGAGCAGTACAGATTACTGCTTGAAAAGCTTAAGGCGGAGGGGCTTTTCGACGAGGGTAGAAAAAAGCCGCTTCCGAAATTTCCGAAAAGAATAGGTATCGTCACGTCTCCGACGGGCGCGGCGGTAAGAGATATGATAAACGTTACGGGAAGAAGATACCCGAGTGCTGAGGTGCTGATATGTCCCGCGCTCGTTCAGGGAGCGGAAGCGCCTGCCGATCTTTGCCGCGCGCTGTCATTGATTGATACGCTCGGTGAGTGTGACGTTATAATCATCGGTCGCGGCGGTGGCTCTGCGGAGGACCTTTGGGCGTTTAACGACGAGATGCTCGTGAGGGCTGTCGCGGCGTGTAATACCCCCATAATTTCCGCGGTCGGACACGAGACAGACACGACGCTTTGCGATTTTGCGGCGGATATGCGCGCACCAACACCCTCGACGGCGGCTGAAATGGCTGTGCCCGATAGGATCAGTCTGTTGCACCATATTGACGGCAGAGGCGAGAGACTTGATAAGGAAATGGACAAGCTCGTTGAAAATTACAGGCTCAGGATAACGTCGGCGGCAAGACATGTTGAGGCAACGTCACCTACGGCAAGGCTTGGCGCTATGCGCCGTGAGGTCAATGCCGCGGCGAGACTTATCGGCGTAAGACTTGATAGCGCGATTGAGGGCAAAAAGGCGATGCTGTCGGGGTACGTTTCAAGACTTGAGGACGTAAATCCCTTGGCAGTGCTTAAGAGGGGATACAGTATGACGCTTGACGGAAAGGGCGTTGTGGTAACTAAAAAGGCTCAGCTTGCACTTGGGGATGACGTGTCGGTCATCGTTTCGGACGGATGTATTAAAGCGAGAGTTGAAGAAATAAAGTGAGGTGGACGTTATGTCTGAGAATAAGATAAAAGATATAGAAAAAATGGATCTTGAGGGCGCGATGAAGCGGCTTGAGGTCGTGGTAGAGGCGATGTCGAGGCAGAACGTAAGCCTTGAGGACTCGCTGGCTCTTTACGAGGAGGGCGTTGCGCTCGTACGCGTTTGTACGGCTAAGATAGACGGTGTTGAGAGAAGAATAAACGAGCTGAGGACAACGGGCGACGGCGAGGTAATCAGTGTGCCGTTCGCCGCGGAGCAGACGTGAGGTAAAAATGGAACAGTGCTATAAAAAACTTACGGGTAGAATAAACGAGAACTCGATGCTCGTCGAGAGCGCGCTTGAGAGTTGCGTGGGAGAGAGTGACGCGGATTACGGCGTTATATTCGAGGCGCAGAGATATTCGCTCCTCGGCGGCGGAAAAAGGATAAGACCTTTTTTGACCAACGAGTGTTGCAGAATGCTCGGCGGAAACGTTGAGAGATCCTTGCCGCTTGCGTGCGCGGTGGAGATGATACACACGTATTCGCTCATACACGACGACCTGCCTTGTATGGACGACGACGATATGAGAAGAGGAAAGCCGTCCAATCACAAAAGATTTGGCTACGCGAACGCGCTTCTGGCGGGAGATGCTCTTCTGACGGGTGCTTTTCGCGTAATAGGCGAGGCGAAGGATCTTGACGGTGAAACCAAGGCGATGGCGGTGTCCGTGCTTGCTGCGGCGGCGGGAGACTGCGGAATGATCGGCGGTCAGATAATAGACCTTGAGGGCGAGACGAAAAGCCTCGGTTTCGATACCTTGCTTCGATTGCACGCACATAAGACGGGCGCATTGATACGCGCGTCGGTACAGCTTGGCTGTCTTGCCGCGGGATACGGACCTGAGAGTGAGGAGACGCGCAGTCTTACGGAGTACGCGGAAAATATCGGACTTGCCTTTCAGGTGGTTGACGATATACTTGACGCGACGGCAACGGCTGAGCAGCTTGGCAAGAGTGCAGGCTCCGACGCAGAGAGCAACAAGACTACCTTTTTGAGCTTTTACACGGTTGAACAGGCAAGGCTGTACGCTCAAGGACTTACCGAGAAGGCAGTGAAAGTCGGATCGTAGCCATGT
>JAZOON010000121.1:0-2450 GCA_045655045.1 Eubacteriales bacterium
TATAGCTCTGCCGAGGAGCTGTATAATATTCTTAAGGAACACTCCAACGTGGTTATGTTCAGCGGACATACTCACCGTTCGTTTGACAGCGATAATAACCTCACTGTAACCAAGAGAATAAACTTCAATTACGATAGCTACACGTGGACGAGTGGAACCGATCCGCTCGGCTTTACTGCCGTTCACGTACCCACCTCTCAGATATATCAGGCATACGTCGTTTCCGTTTACGATACGGGCGTATTGCTTACGGGATATTATACCGATACGGGAAAAATAGCTTCTCACGCTACCTTCTTTTTACCGAAGGGCGTAACAACTGAGGCTCAGCCCATTCATATAACCCCGTCTGACGCCGCGGTTGTCGGACAGACCGTCAGAGCTAAGAGCGGAGCGAACGTAGAATGGACTGTAATTGAGGGCAATGATATTTGCACGGTCAACTCCAATGGCACGCTTACGGTTACGGGACTTGGCACGATAATAGTCAAGGCAACCGCTAACGGCGTCGGAAGTGTGGCAGTTATAACCGTCGGCGAGCATCTCGTAGGCGGAGACGCAAGCTCCGCGACGGTCAGTGGTAGCTACATAGAAAAAAGAGTTACCGATACCCGAACATATTTTAACTTTGAAAACGAGAGATATCAAGGTCAAGCGGCAAAGTATACTATTTACGCAAACCAAGCGGGCAAATATTACGTAAGCATTCAGTATTGCGTCGGAAGTAATACGACAAGGTATTTGAATCTTTCCGCAAACGGCGGTGCAAGACAAAAGCTTAAGTTCACTAAAAACAGTGAAGGATGGAATGTAACGTGGAGCTACAGCGTAGCGTCCATTTATTTGGAGCAGGGCAAGAATACTATTTCTCTTGCTCAGTGCGAAATGTATGGCGCTCCTCAGATATCCGATATTGCCGTTTATGAAAAGGACGATTTCCTCAGAGCTGACGCGGAATTTGCTACAGTTAACGGAAGCGGAATCGAAAAGAGAATTGGACAAAAAAAGACGTATTTCAATTTTTCCAATGATAAAAACGGTCAGTCGGCGACCTACACGGTTAGTGCAAACGAAGCCGGTACATATTATATGGGTATCTTTTATTGCGCCGCAAATACTCGATATTTAGGTGTTTCCGTCAACGGTGGAACGGCTAATAGCGTTACGTTCCCAAGAAACAGTTCTTCGTGGGGTGCAACGTGGAGCTACCGTATTACCACTGTGAATTTGACGGAGGGCGAAAATACTCTTACTCTCGCCCAGACCGGTAACAATGGAGCACCGCAGATGTCAGATCTTGTTTTCTTCAAAACAAGTGAATGGCTTACGGCAAGCAACAACCCCACGACTGAAAATATTGAAACTAAAACTAACAACTACGGCTTTAATAAAACAGTATACACGCCAACGTCAGGAAGCACGGGTACGGTAGCTTGGAAAACTAACGTTTCAACCAGCGGAATTTACAGAATAACTATAGCGCAGTCTTCTTTACCTGCTGATAATAATATTCCTCTCAAGGTACTTGTTAACGGAAAGGAAGTCGCAACTCTTATGCGTCCTACTAACGCGTACAGTTCTCGCGGAAACGGATGGGGAATTTCGGTCGCTGAAAACGTCTTTATTGCTGCGGGAGAAAACACCGTTGCACTGCAAAGCGAAAGCGGATATCTTGCGGGTATTCACTTAGAATTGGTTGAGAGCGCCGTCAGGAACGTCGGATTGCAGGAGTCTGTAAGCGACAACGCGGTTCGTCTTGTCGGAGAGATATACGGCACGGAGTTCGACGCGGCAGGCTTTGAGCTTAAGATAGACTATAAGGACAAGGACGGAAACGTTATGCAATCGTCCGAAGCGCTCGCGCCCGTGGCTGTGCATACGGCGTACGCGTCTATCAAGGCGGGCAGCGGAACGGAAACTCCCTCTGCGGACGGATATTATCTTATAGTATTTGAAATATCGGAAGTTCCGAGCGATGCGCAAGAATTGATAATTACCTTCAGACCTTACGTGAAGACCGACGGTACAACGGAATACGGTGAAACGTATGTATACGATCACGTAAACGGGACGATCACCGTCATAGGATAAGGAGGATAGGACAATGAAGAAATATTACGAAGCTCCGAATACTCTGTTCGTCTCTCTGAGCGTTGAGGACGTTCTTACGAACTCCGAGGGTATATTATTCAACAACAGCCAAAACGCTGATATAAACTCCCGTGACATAAGAAGCTTTGGCAGCTTTTTCGGATAATCAAGACCGCCCCACGCAAGACGCGTGGGGCGGGCCACCTTTTTTTCGAAAAAGTGGACGCAAAAAGATAAAGGATTGCGGCGGAAGGCTGTATCAATCCCATTCCCTACGCAAATCTATTTTTAATTATTTTTTGGGGTGGCGGCACCCAAAAAATTGCGCGAGCAATTCTTGGAAGGACACCGTAAACAAA
>JAZOON010000122.1:0-2648 GCA_045655045.1 Eubacteriales bacterium
GAGGGACTTGACACGGGAGATATGCTCCTTAAGGACACTGTGACGGTCGAGGAAAACGATAATTTCGAGGCAATACACGACAAGCTCGGCGAGTGCGGCGCAAGACTTATAATCAAAACGCTTGCTGAAATAGAAAACGGACGTGCAGTGAGAATCCCGCAGGACGAGTCACTCGCAAGCTACGCCGCTAAGATAACCAAAGAGGATTGCATTCTTGATTTTGATACCGATGCGCAAGCCGTACACGACCGTATAAGAGGACTTTCCCCCATTCCCCTTTCCTTTACGCATACGCCCGACGGCAAAATGCTTAAGATAGTCGCTTCCGAGATAATATCAAGGGAAGGTACTCACCAAAAGGCGGGAGAGGTCTTTTCTCTTGAGGACGGAATATGCGTCGCTTGCAAAAACGGAGCAATACGCATAACTCGCGTGCTTCCCGAGGGTAAGCCGCGTATGAGCGCGGTCGATTTCATTCGCGGAAGAAAAATAGCCGTCGGAGATATACTTAAATAATTTTTCGGAGGTTTCCAAATTATGTTGATCGGTCCTTTTTATTTCGACTGGACGATACTTCTCATACTCCCCGCCCTTTTCCTTTCGATCTGGGCGCAGATAAAGGTGTCGTCAACCTTTAAAAAATGCTCGCAGATATTCACGCGTAAGGGCGTGACGGGTTATCAGGCGGCAAGACGCATACTTGACGCAAACGGACTTTCCTATGTCCGTATCGAGAGAGTTCGCGGACATCTCACCGACCACTTCGACCCCAGACAGAACGTAATAAGACTTTCGGAAAGCGTTTACGACAGAGCAAACGTTGCGGCTGTCGGCGTTGCGGCGCACGAGGCGGGACACGCGCTTCAGTATGCCGAGGACTACTCGCCGATAAAAACGAGAGCCGCTATTCTACCCATTACCAAATACGGC
Organism: Eubacteriales bacterium; assembly: GCA_045655045.1. Lineage (GTDB taxonomy): Bacteria > Bacillota > Clostridia > Oscillospirales > CAG-272 > HGM12713. The sequence goes on from JAZOON010000122.1 coordinate 931, forward strand.
TCTATGCTGGCTATGCCCCTGTTTTTTGTAGGTCTTTTGTTTGCATATCAGCCGCTTATGCTTGGCGGTATAATTCTTTACAGCGCGGTAGCACTGTTCCAGCTCGTAACGCTCCCCGTTGAGTTCAACGCATCCGCAAGAGCTATGAAGTCGCTCGAGGGATTTGGAGTTTTGGTTGAGGACGAGCCGAAATACGCAAGAAAGGTGCTTTCTGCCGCCGCTATGACCTACGTTGCGGCACTCCTGACCTCTCTGCTTACGCTTCTCCGTCTTATCATTCTATCAAACAATCGCAGAAGATAATATGCAGGCAGACGTAAAAACCAATCCGAGAGCGCTGGCTCTTGACTTACTGATAAAAGCGCAAAAGGCAAAGCAATTTTCCAATATCGCGCTTGACAAGGCGCTTGAAGGCTCTTCCCTTTCGGATGCTGACCGCAGGCTTGCGTCAGCGCTGTTTTACGGTGTAACGGAGAAAAAAATAACGCTTGACTACAGAATATCAAGGCTTTCAAGCCGACCTGTCGGGCAGATCGACGACCATACGCTGAACGTATTGCGTATAGGACTTTACCAGCTTATCTTCACCGACCGTATTCCGCCGCACGCGGCAATAAACGAGACGGTTTCGCTGTGTCCGAGAAGGACGGCGGGATTTGTCAACGGAATACTGCGCGCTCACACGCGAAATCCGCAAGAGGATTTTCCAAACAAGGACACGGATACGGTAAAATATCTTTCGGTAAAATACTCGGTTTGCGAGGAGCTTTGCAAAAGATTTCTCGAAGAGTTCGGAGCAGAAAGAACTGAGAGCATTTTTTCTTCTCTTGACACGCCGCCCCTCACTACGCTCAGAGTAAACACGCTGAAGACCACGCGAGACGAACTTGCGGCGAATATTCCAAGCGCAGTTCCTACGGGAATATCTCCGAACGGACTAAAGGTCAGAGGCTCGGTAAGAGAGATTTACGGCTTTGAGGACGGTTTATTCTTCGTTCAGGACGAGGCTTCGCAGCTTTGCGTTGAGGCGCTTGATGCGAAGGCGGGAATGACGGTACTCGATATTTGCGCGTGTCCAGGTTCAAAAAGCTTCGGCGCGGCGATAAATATGCAGAACGCGGGAAGCGTTACGTCCTTTGACCTTCATATGAGCAAGCTGTCCCTTATAAAAAGCGGAGCGGAGCGTCTGGGTATAGACATAATATCGGTAAGGGAGCAGGACGGAAGAAAAAACATTCCCGAGCTTACGGGCTCGGCTGACAGAGTTCTTTGCGACGTTCCCTGCTCGGGGTTTGGCGTTCTTGCAAAAAAGCCCGAGCTGCGCTACAAGGATCCCGCCGTTTCCGACGCTCTTCCGAAAATACAGCTCGATATACTGAATAACGCTTGTCAGTACGTAAAGCGAGGCGGTCTTCTCGTGTATTCCACCTGTACCGTTTTTGCCGCGGAAAATCAAGACAACATAAAGCTTTTTCTCAAATCGCATCCCGATTTTGAGCTTACCCCCTTCCGCATTGGAGAGCTTTTCGTCAGCGAGGGCTACGTTACTCTTATGCCAGACGAATATCCCACGGACGGATTTTTCATAGCAAAGCTTACGAGGAAATAATATGAATTCAAATTGCGAAAAAATACATCTTCTTTCTCTCTTTCCCGAAGAGCTTGAACAGCACGTCACCTCTTTGGGTGAACCGAAATACAGAGCAAAGCAACTATTT
>JAZOON010000123.1:0-1910 GCA_045655045.1 Eubacteriales bacterium
CGGTAATCCTTAGCAACCATTACGGCGCCTTGTTTGTTGATAAGATATTTATCAAGCTTATCAACCTCGGAGAAATACTCAAAATTGTCGTAATTCTCGGGTGCCGTTTTAAAATCACCGATAGGATTATTGATTATGAGAAGCACACAATCCTTGGGAACCTCGGGCGTTTCGGGATTGCTTAAATCAAGAAGCGCTATATCAAGTCCTCTTTCATATAAAAGGTCCGCAAAGCTCTTCATTGAGAGGCTGGCTTCACTTTCGGGATTAGAGGGATCGTAAACTGTTTCGCCGTGGCCCGTTAAGAAATAAGCCTTGGGCTTTTCAACCGCGGTTACCGATTTCAGCATTGCCACCATATGATATTCGCCGTTGTACGAAAAATACTCGCCCTCGTCGAACATCCAAAATCTTGCGGCGGTTGATATACGGTATCTATCGCCGTAGGACACTATAATATCGTCAGCCTTTATCTCGCTTAAGGAATTTGACTTGAATTGAGCAAACGCCGTAGGATTAAGGTTTACGTCCTCGCAAACGACTTCAATATTTGAATATCTTTGCTGAAGCTTTAACGACATAAAATAAGTAATTCTCGTTGCCGTGGACGCTGTTAATACGTCGGGCTTTGCGCAGAATATAATCTTGATTTTGTTATCGTCAGGACCTGAGGGAAGTGTGTCAACGAAAGAGGTTTCTTCTTTCATTGCGTCGCTGAGAGTATAAAGATTCTCCGATGTCATATCAAAATAAATACTTTTTATCGGGGAAAAATAGCTTAAGAAAAAGTTTCCGATAAGAAGAAAAACAATGGAAAAGAGGGTTATAAGAGTAAATATTACGTTTCTTTTGTTTTTACCCTTAAAGAGTGCAAAATTCATTTGTTCCTATCCTTTCTTCTTTATCTATGCCGTCTTCTAACGATTATTACGGTACCAAGCACTGCCAATACCATGGGAACAACCATTATTACGGCGGTGTATATTCTTGCGCTTCTCATAGTGAGATTTTCAAGCGTATCCGTTTCATAAAGAACGTCATTGCAGCCGTACGGCGCGCTTCCGCTCTCAAAATATTTTTCAAGAAGCGCGTAAACGAAATCCTTGTTTGAATATCCACGGCTGACGAGAGCATCGGATACCGCAAGATATATCGAGGGAACCACGCAAAGCTTTGCGCGCTCTCCGCTTTCAAGCACGGTATCGGAATATGCGGCTATTGCGTAGCTTCCGCTCGTATCCACGGTTTTTCCGTGAGCTTCAAGGACCGACGCCGACGAGGAAACGAGAAGAGGCTTTGCGTTACCCGTAAGCTCAAGCGCCGACACCTCTCTTATAATTACGTTTCCGTTTGAAAACTCTGAAACCTTTGCGTCAATTGCCGACGCAAGCTCGTTGTTTGCATATTCCGCAACGAGAGTAAAGCCGTCGGGAGTTATCGCTCCGGAGTAGTCCTTAACTATATTTCTCGCAAGTCTTCCGCTTTCGGTATCGGTTGAGGTTGAGAACGAAATGCCGTACTCCGCTATAAAGCTTTCAAGCACCGCAAGTCTTTTTACGTACGGGTCAAGCGTTATCATAAGATTTCCGCCGCGGTTAAGATACGCGCGAAGTCTTTCTATCTCCGAAACTATATCCGTACCCTCAGCGCCTCTTTCAAAGTCCGTTTTCGGATTTGAAATAATAAGCATCGCCGCATCGTCGGGCACGTTCTCGCTCTTAAGATCTATAACGTCAATGTAGTATCCCGCGCAAACGAGAAGATTAGCGAAAGCGACGTCAACGACCTCGCTGTGATACTGTGTGAAATACGCGGTTTCGTGAGTATCCGAAAGCACCCACGACATCATTGAGGCAACAACTTCCTCACCGTTATACGAGGTGAGCTGATTTGAAGAATTAAGCGTATAG
>JAZOON010000124.1:0-3712 GCA_045655045.1 Eubacteriales bacterium
CCCGGCCTTGAGCCCTCGGACAGCCAGGAAGCAAAGGATTTCGTTAAGCTCGGCTACGAGATAAGCGAGAAATACGATACTCCCGTTATACTTCGTACCACCACGAAGCTTGCGCACTCACAAAGTGCCGTCGAGCTTTGCGACAGAGTCGAGATCGAGGACAAGACGTACGCAAGAGATCTTTCAAAATACGTAATGATGCCCGCGTCGGCTATAGGCAGACACCTCGTTGTTGAGGACAGAGAGAAGCGTCTTGCAAAGGATGCGGCTAACCTTTCCGTAAACAAAATGGAGATAAACGATAAAAAGATAGGCTTTATTACCTGCGGCGTCGCTTATCAGTACGTAAAAGAGGTTTGTCCCGAGGCGAGTGTGCTTAAGCTCGGTCTTGTTAATCCCATTTCCAGAGAGCTTGTAGAGAGCTTTGTAAATCAGGTAGAAACGGTTTACGTTTTCGAGGAGCTTGAGCCCGTTATCGAAGAACAGGTCCGCGCTTGGGGCTTCTCCGTTAAGGGCAAGGAGCTGTTTACCCGTCAGGGCGAGTACAGCGCAAATCTTCTCCGCCGAGTTCTCTTCGGAGCTGACGGGGCTGTGTTTGTAAAGCAGGATGCTCCCGCACGTCCTCCCATACTCTGCCCCGGCTGTCCTCACAGAAGCGTTTTCTCCGTGCTTAACAAGCTGAAGATACACGCGTCGGGCGACATCGGCTGCTACACGCTTGGCGCGGTTGCACCCCTCAGCGTTATTGACACCACCATTTGTATGGGCGCAAGTATTTCCGCGCTTCACGGAATGGAAAAGGCAAGAGGTAAGGAATTTATCAAGAATTGGGTTGCCGTCATCGGAGACTCTACTTTCTTACATACGGGTATAAATTCCCTTATCAATATGGTATACAACAAATCCACGGGTACGGTTATGATACTTGACAACCGTACGACGGGTATGACGGGACATCAGGAGCACGCCGCTACGGGTAAGACGCTCAAGGGAGAGGAAACGTACGCTATAGACCTTGCAAATCTTTGCCGCTCCGTAGGCGTTCAGAACGTCATAGAGGTAAACTCCTTTGACACCAAGGAGCTTGAGAGAGTTATAAAGGAGAGCGTAAACGGTGACGTCCTGACGGTTATTATAGCGAAGTCGCCCTGCGTGCTTCTCAAGGGACAGAAATTCCCTAACGTATGCGTAGCCAATCCCGAGGCTTGTAAGAAGTGCGGTATGTGCCTTAAGATAGGCTGTCCCGCTATAACGAAAAATGCTGACGGTACTATAAAGATAGACGGCACTATGTGTAACGGCTGCGGTCTTTGCAAGAGCTACTGTAAATTCAACGCGATCGAAACGGTGGAGAGATAAAATGACGAAAAACATAATGATAGTAGGCGTCGGCGGACAGGGTACTCTGCTGACGAGCAGAATTATAGGAAAGACCGCTATGCACGTGGGCTATGACGTAAAGATATCCGAGGTACACGGTATGGCGCAGAGAGGCGGAAGCGTCGTTACCTTCGTTCGCTTCGGCGAAAAGGTAAACGAGCCCGTCGTTGAGGAAGGTCAGGCGGACGTTATCATAGCGTTTGAAAGACTTGAAGCCCTCAGGTACTCCCATTTTCTCAAAAAGGACGGCGTTCTCGTCGTCAACGATTGCCGCATAGACCCTATGACGGTAGTTATCGGAGCTAAGCAATATCCCGAAAATATAATTGAAGGTCTTAAGGCTAAGCATTCAGTTTACGCCATAGACGGACAAAAAATAGCGCTTGAGCTTGGCAACAGCAAGGTGCTCAACTCCGTGGTCTTAGGTCACGCGGCAAGATTTATCGGCTTTGATAAGGAGACGTGGCTTGACGTAATTTCCGCCACCGTTCCCGCAAAGACTATAGACATAAATCAAAAAGCTTTCACATGTGGGTATGAAGCTTAAGATTAAAGGAGAAAATATACTATGATCTGGAATGAAACCAAAGAATGCATGAGCAGAGACCAGATGACCAATCTGCAAAGCGCAAGACTCGTAAAGCTCGTTGACTATATGTATCATAACGTCGAGTTTTACCGCAAGAAAATGCAGGCGGTCGGTCTTATGCCCGGTGATATCAAGGGAATAGAGGATATAACCAAGCTTCCCTTCACCACCAAGGACGACCTTCGCGACAACTACCCATTCGGTCTGTTTGCCGTTCCCAATTCGCAGATAGTAAGAATTCACGCATCGAGCGGAACTACGGGCAAGGCGACCGTTGTTGGATACACGCGCCACGACCTTGAGATCTGGTCGGAATGTGTTGCGAGATGTATGACCATGGCGGGAGTAACCAAGGACGACATTATCCAGATAGCTTACGGCTACGGTCTGTTCACGGGCGGTCTCGGCGCGCACGACGGAGCGCAGAAGATAGGCGCGACTGTCGTTCCTATGAGCACGGGTAACTCCAAAAAGCTCACTACTATGATGGTGGACTTCGGCGCGACCGCTATTGCTTGTACTCCCTCTTATCTGCTCCATATCTCCGAGGTCCTTGCCGAGGAGGGATTGCTCGACAAAATAAAGCTGAAGACCGCTATTTGCGGCGCTGAGCCTTGGACGGAAAAGATGCACAGAGAAATTGAGGCAAAACTCAACATCAAGGCGTTTGATATTTACGGCTTGAGCGAGATAATGGGACCCGGTGTTGCTTGCGACTGCGAATACCACCGTGGACTTCACGTTTGCGAGGACCATTTCTATCCCGAGATACTCAACTCCGCAACCCTTACTCCCGTAGAGGACGGAGTTACGGGCGAGCTTGCGTTCACAACGCTTACCAAGGAAGGCATACCGCTTATCCGTTACAGAACCAAGGATCTCACGAGCCTTGACCGTACCCCCTGTGAGTGCGGCAGAACGAGCGCGAGAATATCGAGATTCAAGGGACGTGTTGACGATATGCTCATAATCCGAGGCGTAAACGTCTTCCCAAGCCAGATAGAGGCGGCTCTCGTTGAGGTCGAAGAGGTAACTCCTCACTATATGATGATAGTTGACCGAGTAAACAATCTTGACACGCTTGAGGTTCAGGTCGAGCTTGACCAGAAGTACTACACCGACGAAATAAGAGTGATAGAAGCGCTCACAAAGAAGATAGCGCACGTCATACAGCAGGCTCTCGGCATTAACGCCAAGGTCAAGATAGTAGAGCCTCAGTCCTTGGTAAGAAGCCAGGGCAAGGCTGTTCACGTTATAGACAACCGTAAATTGTACTGATAATATTTAGGAGGAATTTCAAATGTTTGCTAAGCAGTTGACCGTATTTATCGAAAACAGATCGGGCAGATTGTCCGAGGTTCTTAACGTTCTCAAGCAGACGGGCGTAAACATCATTTCTATGAGCCTTGCCGATACCACGGAGTTCGGACTTCTCCGTCTTATCGTTGACAACGCTTCTCTCGGAAAGGAAAAGCTGACGGAGAACGGCTTCTCTTCCCTGCTTTCCGACGTATCTATTATCAAGATACCCCACAAGGTAGGAAGCCTTCAGGAATTACTTAAGACTATAGACGACAACGGAGTTAACATAGAATATATGTACGGTCTTTCCATAGACTCCGACAAGGCGTACGTTGTTCTTAAGGCGTCCGACATACAGAAGGTGGACGAAATACTTACTGCTAACGGCGTTCACACGCTTTCTTGCGAGGAGCTTGCCAATATCTGAAGCAGTTTTGTAAG
>JAZOON010000125.1:0-8419 GCA_045655045.1 Eubacteriales bacterium
CGTCTGCGGATGGGGTCTTGGAGTAAGCGGTGCGTCAAGAGCTGTGCTTGCGTGCGTCCTGAGAAACGCAACCGTACCCACAGTCCTTGATGCCGACGCGCTCAATCTCATATCCAAAAATCCCTCTCTTATGAAATACGCCCAAGGAAAAATAATAACCCCTCACCCCGCGGAAATGTCAAGACTTACGGGCATGTCCGTCGAGGATATACTGTCAGACACCGTCGGGAACTGCCACAGCTTTGCTCAAAAGCACTCCCTCGTTTGCGTGCTGAAAACTCACAAAACCTCAGCCAGTGACGGCTCGGGCAAGGTGTATATAAACAATACGGGGAATAGCGGTATGGCTACGGGCGGCTCGGGCGACGTCCTCGCGGGAATCATAGGTGGCATACTTTCGCAAAATCAAAGAGGTACCTTATCTATGACCGAGGCGGCGTCTCTTGGCGTGTATATCCACGGTCTTGCGGGTGATGCCGCAGCGTCAAGGCTTGGAGAATACTCCCTTATCGCGTCGGATATTATCGATGCTTTGCCGACGGTAACAAAACGGTGATTTTTTATATAAAATGGTAATATCGGTTGACATCACTTGTTATTTATGGTAAAATTATTATAATTATATAAATCGCCGCGGGAAGCCATGCGGCGGAAAGGACTCTTATGTTTAATCTTGACTATCACAAATCTCTTGAGCATCTGCACGTAAGCTGTGAAAAGCCCAGAGCCTATTTCATTCCCTATGAAAGCGAGGCAAAGGCTATTGCGGATAACCGCGCGGCAAGCGCAAATTTTCTCTCTCTGTGCGGAGAGTGGGATTTTAAATTCTATCCAACCCCCGCGGACATAGAGGATTTTACGTCCGACGGTTTTACTATGGCAAACTCCCACAAAATGACCGTTCCGAGGAGCTGGCAGACCGTTCTCGGCAAGGGCTACGACGTTCCCAACTACACAAACCACTCGTACCCCTTCCCCTTTGATCCCCCTCACGTTCCCGCAAAAAATCCTTCCGCGCTCTATTCGAGAGACGTATTCGTAGAAAAGAGCCTTTTGAAGAAGGAAGTATACATAAATTTTGAGGGTGTTGACTCCTGCTTCTATCTGTACGTAAACGGAAGCTTCGCGGGCTACAGTCAGGTAAGCCACTCCACCAGCGAGATAAACGTTACGAAGTATCTTCGCGAGGGTGAGAATAACTTTAAGGTATTGGTGTTCAAGTGGTGCGACGGCTCTTATATGGAGGATCAGGACAAGTTCCGCCTTTCGGGTATCTTCCGCGAGGTATATCTGCTCGCGCGCGACAAGGCGCACATCGAGGACGTTTATCTTCGTCCGTCACTCTCCGAGGACTACAAAACGGCAGAGCTTAAAATACAGGTAACCTCTCCCTCTCTTGAATACTCCTATAAGCTTATTTCACCCGACGGCTGCGAGATCGCCTGCGGCAAGTCGGTCGGAGACGCAACCGTACGCGTTGACTCTCCCCGCCTTTGGTGCGACGAGCTTCCCGAGCTTTATACGCTCGTTTTGAGCTGCGGTACGGAGTATATGGCGTTTAACGTCGGCTTCAAGGAGATAAAGGTAGTAAAGAGCGTAATATACATAAACGGTAAAAAGGTAAAGGCAAAGGGTATAAACCGCCACGACAGCCATCCGATACTCGGCGGAGCAGTTCCCTTTGACCATATGAAAGAGGACCTTCTCATAATGAAGCGTCACAACATAAACACCGTCCGCACAAGCCACTACCCCAACGATCCGCGTTTTCCGGGACTTTGCGACCGCCTCGGCTTTTACGTCATTGACGAAGCGGATATAGAAACTCACGGTTGCCAGGAGCTGAAGTATTGGGATTACATAACCGACAGCGACGATTGGACGGAAGCGTTCCTTGACAGGATCGAGCGTCTTTTCGAGCGCGACAAGAATCACCCCTGCGTTATTATGTGGTCAGTCGGAAACGAAATGGGAACGGGTAAAAACCAAGCCAAGGCGTATGACTTCCTCCACGGAAGAATGCCCGAATGTCTCGTTCACTGCGAGGATTTCTCCCGCCGTCACTCCAGACATTACAATCTTATGTATTTAGACAGAAAAAGGGATGCACGTAACGAATATCACCCCGAAAAATGCTGCGACCTTATGAGCTATATGTATTGGTCGCCCAAGGATTGCCGCGATATTTACCTCAAGTCAAAGCTCACCAAGGACCTTCCTCTCTTCCTTTGCGAATACGCGCACGCTATGGGAGTTGGCCCCGGAGACCTTAAGGAATATTGGGACACGATCTATGCCAACGACCGTTTCTTCGGCGGTTGCGTATGGGAATTTTGCGATCACTCCGTTGCCACCGGAGACGATATATACAACGATCCTCACTATACCTACGGCGGAGATTTCGGAGATTATCCTCACAGCGGTGAGTTCTGCGTTGACGGTATGGTATATCCCGACAGACGTCCTCACACGGGCCTTAAGGAATACAAGCAGGTCATAAAGCCCTTTGCGATAACGGAAGCAAGTATCGCCGAGGGAAGCTTCAGAATAAAGAACCTCAAGTATTTCACGGGACTTGACACATATTCTATACACTGGTCGCTCGAGCAGAACGGAAAAACGGTAAAGCAAGGCTTTATCCCCTCCCCCGCAGTAAAGCCGCAGACGAGCAGAAAATTCCTTATAGACCTTACGGGCGTTGATAAAACCAAGGGCGGCGAGCTTAACGTCAAGCTTACGCAAAATCTCGCAACCGAATGGGCAGACGCGCAGTATGAAATAGGCTTCGAGCAGATCTCCTTTGCCCCCGAAGCGGCGAACGTTATATCTCTTGAAGCTTTGATACCCGAAGATAAATTTATTACCCTTGCAGACGGTGACCGCTACGTTACCGTTACGGCAGGTAATACCGTATACACCTTTGACAGACAAGACGGCGCGCTTTGTTCTATAGTTGACAACGGAAAGCAAATGCTCGCGTCCGCAATAAAGCCTACGATCTGGCGCGCTCCCACAGACAACGACAGAAAAATAGTTGACGCGTGGAAAAAAGCTCGTTACCATAGAGCATTTGCCGATTGCAAATGCTTTGAAATAGCCGAGGTAACGGATAAGAAGGCAGTCCTTATCTCAAAGTTCTCTATGGGCGCTCCCGCGCAAATGCCGTTTATGAGCATCTGCGTTACGTACACCGTGCTTGCTGAGGGCGGCGTGGTTATAAGCACTCACGCGGAAAAATCGGAATATCAGTTTGACGTTAAAGCACCCGAGCTCCCTCGTTTTGGATTTGAGTTCAAAATGCCCGAGCATAACGAAAAGATAGTCTACTACGGAAGAGGCGAGACGGAAAGCTACGAGGATCTGCGCAATTCAAGTAAGCTTGGCGTTTACGAAACCACAGCATCAAAAAACTTCGAGCATTACGTAAGACCTCAGGAGAACAGCGCGCACGTCGATACCCGCTGGGTATGTGTGTCCGATCTTCTTGGTCACGGTCTTGCCGCTGTGTCCGCTGACAGAACGTTCAGCTTTAACTGCTGTCACTACACTCCCGCTTATCTGACGGAAGTACAGCACGATTACGAGCTCGTTCCGTTGAAGGAGACCGTAGTTAATATAGACTACAGAAATGCGGGTATAGGCTCGAACTCCTGCGGACCGGTACTGAACAGAAAATACGCTATCACCGAGGACGTAATAGACTTTACCTTCCGTCTGCTCCCCACAAGATTTAACGACGCCGATCTCGGAAACGAATACGGAAAGAATTTATAAATCCAAAAACATAGCTTTTCCGTTGTCTGCAGAACATCTCCGCTTTCTTCACTGAAGTTTTCGTATAATATACGAATATTATTTTCACTCCGTGATAAACTAATCAAAAAAAACGGAGGTTTTTATGGGAGAACAGTTAAAAAAGAGAAACTGCACCGGGGAGATGCTTGAGAAGCTTTACAAAAACGTCAACGCCGAGAGCGATTCTCTTACGGGAATGCTTTCAAAGGTCAAGGGAACGGAGCTGTCGTCTGAGTTTACGTCGCAAATAAACGGCTACGGAGAGCTTATGGGCAGAATACAAGCGGAGCTTTTCGAGGCGACGTCGCAGACGCCCGAAAAAAGCGTTCTGTCAAAAATGACGGCAAGGCTCGGAACGGAGATAAGCACGCTTACCGACTCATCTGACGAGCGTATAGCTCAGCTCGCTATCGAGGGCGCGACTATGGGTATCACAGACAATATACGTCTCGTGCGTGATTACGAAAATTCCAACTGCAAGGAATCCGCCCTTAGTCTTGCGCGAAGCGTGGTAAGTTTTCAGGAGCAAGCCGTGGAAAGAACGAAAGGCTTTCTTTAATACGTACAATACCGCCAAGGTAATTACCTTGGCGGTATTGTATTTTTCAACTGTAAATAAATTGTGACATTTATTGACATAATACAACAAATATTGTATAATATACTTAGCATTATGAATTTATGTCGGTGTTGATAATTTATATATACATATCAAGGAGACGCAGTTTATGAAAAAATTTGACATATCAAACATTATCATTTCACAAATCAACGACGTATACAGCTACACGCTCCCCGAGGACACAGAGGAAGAAGCTACGGCTTCTCACTCAGCTCTGCTCATAAAAAAGAACGGGGCAAGCGAATACACCGTCGGTCAAAAAAAATTCGTCGCAGATAAAAACACAGTTCTTTTCATTCCCGCCGGAACGAAATATTCTCTCTATGCATATAAACCGGGGGAATGTGTAATAATCGAGTTCGATACGGTATATACACCCGACGCTCAGATATGTGAATTTTCAACACAGCAGGACAAGGAAATTCTCGCTACCGTAAATAACATTCTTCACTATTGGAAGCTGAGAGGTCCCGCTTATCACTCAAAGTGTCTTTCCGAGCTTTACACTTTTATAACACAGCTCTCCACCGTACATTCATACACCTACTCATTAGCGGGAAAATACCGTATGATTCACAAGTCCGTAAAATACATTGAAGCCAACTACCGCCGCGAGGATCTTTACACGCCCGATCTCGCCGCGATGTCGGGAATGGGTGAGACGTACTACAGAAGCATTTTCATTTCCGTTTTCAGCGTACCGCCCGCAAAATACATTCAAAACTACAGAGTGGAAAAGGCAAAGGAGCTTCTTGTAAACTCCGAGGGTTCTATTGAGGACGTTGCCACTGCGGTTGGTTTTGCAAACTCGTCGTATTTCTGCAAAGTGTTTAAATCCACGGTAGGACTTACCCCTACGGAATACGCCGCAAAGAGCAAGAAATTGGGATAATATACATAAAAACAGCTGAACCGATCTTGATATCGGTTCAGCTGTTTTTTTATCTTTCGATCTGCTCCATTATATACGCTTCAAGCACGTCGCCGACCTTGATGTCGTTAAATCTGTCAAGACCGATACCGCACTCGTAGCCCTGAGCAACTTCCTTGGCGTCATCTTTAAATCTCTTAAGGGAAGATATCTTATCCTCGAATATAACGATTCCGTCACGGACAACGCGTATCATCGCCGCGCGGGCAACCTTACCGTCCTGAACGTAAGAACCTGCAATAGTTCCGACACCGGGAACGTGAATAGTCTGTCTTACCTCAGCGTGACCGAGGAGAACCTCCTTGAATTCAGGCGCAAGCATACCCTTCATAGCATCGGTGATCTCGTTGATAGAGTCGTAAATTACGCGGTATGTGCGTATTTCGACGTTCTGTCTCTCCGCGCTGTCGATAGCCGCCTTATCGGGACGGACGTTAAATCCGACGATAATTGCGTTGGACGCCGCCGCAAGCATAACGTCACCCTCACGGATACCGCCCGCCGCCGCGTGAATTACGCAGACCTTGACCTCTTCGTTGGATATCTTCTCAAGCGATTGCTTTACAGCCTCGGCAGAGCCGCCCACGTCAGCCTTAACAATAACGTTAAGCTGCTGTACGCCCTCGGATATCTGTGCGAACAGGTCATTGAGGTTTGCACGTGCGTTAGCCTTGAATACCTCTTCCTTTGCCTTTTCTCTTCTCTGGTCAGCAAGCTCTCTTGCCATTCTCTCGTCGGCAACTACGTTGAATTCGTCGCCCGACGAAGGAACTTCCGCAAGACCGATTATCTCAACGGGAACGGAAGGACCTGCTTCCTTAAGCGTTCTGCCGTTGTGGTCGGTCATAGCTCTTACGTGACCTACCGACGTTCCCGCAATAACGATATCTCCGTTGCGGAGCGTACCGTTCTGAACGAGCACCGTAGCCACGGGACCGCGTCCCTTATCAAGCTTCGACTCGATAACTATACCCTTTGCTCGGCGCTTGGGATTAGCCTTAAGCTCCTTGACCTCGGCAACGAGAAGAACGTTGTCGAGAAGATCGGATATACCGAAGCCCGTAAGCGCAGATACGGGAACGCAGATAACGTCGCCGCCCCACTCCTCGGGAACGAGGTCATATTTGGTAAGCTCCTGTTTAACCGCATCGGGGTTAGCCGTGGGCTTATCCATTTTGTTGATAGCAACTATTATATCAATTCCTGCCGCCTTTGCGTGGTTTATAGCCTCAATAGTCTGCGGCATTATTCCGTCGTCAGCCGCAACGACGAGTATCGCGATATCCGTCGCCTGCGCGCCTCTTGCTCTCATTGCGGTGAACGCCTCGTGACCGGGGGTGTCAAGGAACGTAATGTCCTGTCCCTGCGCTTTTACTCTGTACGCACCTATGTGCTGAGTAATACCGCCCGCTTCTCCCGTGGTAACACTTGTATGACGGATAGCGTCAAGTATGGACGTCTTACCGTGGTCAACGTGTCCCATAACGCAAACGACGGGAGCTCTTCCAACGAGATTTTCCTCGGAATCCTCTTCCTCGTCGAAGAGTCTTTCCTCAATAGTGACTACGACTTCCTTTGTAGCCGCGATTCCAAGCTCGTCGGCAACGATAGCGGCGGTGTCGTAATCCACCGTCTGGTTTACCGTAACCATCATACCGAGCATCATAAGCTTCTTGACTATCTCCGCAGCAGTAACCTTAAGTCTTGACGCAAGATCACTTACCATTATCTCCTCGGGAAGCGTTACGCTCGTGGGAGCTTTTGTAACGGGTTGTGCGGACTTCTTGCCCTTGAATTTATCCTTGGAATTCTTTCCAAAGCCCTGCTTCATAGCAGCGGGAGCTTGTTTTTTAACTCTCTGGTTGCCGCCTCTTACGTCAGCTACGGAATCGGGCACGAAATTGTCAAGTCTTTCATCGTATTTGGAAAGATCGACCGAACCCGCTCTCATATCTACCACACGGGTAGCGCCTCTTTGCTTGGGCGCTTCGTCCCCCTTTGCGGTCTGGCTGCGGACGATAGGCTGCGGCTTGAATTTCTCCTTGGGAGCGCGCTGCTGTCTGTCCTCTTTGTCAAATCCCTGACCGCCAAAATGGTCGTTTCTGTCGTTTCTCTGAGGTCTTGCGCCCTGAGGTCTTTGCTGACCGTCGAAGCGATTTTGTCCCTGAGAACCAAAGCGATCGTTTCTGTCGTTTCTGTCGTTTCTCTGACCTTGACCGAATTGAGGTCTGTCACCTCTTGCGTCAGGTCTTGCACCCTGAGGTCTTTGCTGGCCGTCAAAGCGGTTTTGTCCCTGAGGTGCTGCCTTGGGAGCAACGGTCGCCGCGGGAGCCTTACGCTCTACCGGCTTTTCGTGAGCAACCTTTTCAGTTTTTTCGACCTTTTCTATCTTTTCGGTCTTTTCAACCTTTTCAATCTTTTCGATTTTTTCAACCTTTTCAGTCTTTTCGACCTTTTCAGCCTTCTCCGCTTTCTTGGGAGCTTCCTCGGCAACAGCGCCTTTCTGCGCGCTCTTCTGCTCCTTGGGTTGCGCTTTGGCTTCCTTGGGTTCTTCCTTTTTCTCTTCCTTCTTTTCTTCCTTTACGGGAGCAGGCTCTGCCTTTTTGTCCTCGGTCTTTTCCGAAGGCTTTTCCTCAGCAGCTGCCTTTTTCTTGGACGGAATATGCGTAGCTCCGTCAAGATAATCTCCGATATTGTCTATCTGATTATTCACCGTCAGGGTATTGAGCAAAAGCTCAAACTGAGCCGTATCGAGAGTTGACGACGCCTTAAGGGCAATACCCTTCTCACCAAGAACGTCAAGAACCTCCTTGCTCTTCATATTCATATCTTTGGAAAATTGCGTTATTTTCAGTAAACTCGTATTAGCCGCCATATTTTACACCGTGTCCCTTAGCCGACAAGGGACTTCCTTTCCGTGGAGTTTTGGGGATTTTTGTGGATTTTGGGGAATCACTCACCGATATGCTTCTCTACCGTAAGGCAAAGATTTTTATCGGTAACGGCAACCGCCGCAAGACTTGACGTCTTTCCCAGCGCCGCCGCAAGCTCCCCACCCGTACAGTCCAGCC
>JAZOON010000126.1:0-1540 GCA_045655045.1 Eubacteriales bacterium
GATACTCTATCCTGCGTTTACGGTATATTACTGTTTGTCGCTGCTCGCTATACCTATGCTTATGTTCGTAAGCGATAAGCATGAAAGAAAAATCGATTATGTGTACGCAACGTCGTTTACGCTTGTACTTGTTCCATTGCAGTTCCTTTGCGGAGCGCTTGGATTTGTAAGACAGGACTTGTGGGTATTCGGCGGTACGGTAGGCTTTATTTTCGCAATAGTCCTCATTGTGGACTGCTCCGTGGACTTTGTAAAGAGAGTCCGCGAATGGCGCAAAAATAAGGCGTCCGTTGAATTGTCAAAGAATACAATCTGATTTTTATGGCTGTCTCTTGCTGAGACAGCCATATTTATTGCAGGAAGAAAAAGATATGTCTACGTCGGAACAACATCGATATACCTTATGCGTCGATTTGGCGTATTGCACAACATAATTTTTTGAATTTTGCGAAAAATCGTCAATAAAAGTATTTATTCTTTTGCGATTTTATGATATAATAATTAGTTGGAATTATGTTTATAAAATAAAGATGATAAAAGGAGTAATGGCAATGGTAAGATCGGATTTGAGAAATATAGCGATAATAGCTCACGTTGACCACGGTAAGACCACTCTCGTTGATGAGATGCTCAAGCAGGGCGGTATTTACAGAGAAAATCAGGAGACAGTTACCAGAGTAATGGACTCGGGCGACCTTGAAAAGGAAAGAGGAATTACCATTCTTGCGAAGAATACGGCAGTTCATTACAAGGACGTTAAGATAAATCTTATAGATACCCCCGGACACGCGGATTTCGGCGGAGAGGTTGAGCGTATACTCAAAATGGTTAACGGCGTTATACTTCTCGTTGATGCGGCGGAAGGTCCTATGCCTCAGTCGCGATTCGTTCTTCAGAGAGCGCTTGAGCTTAATCACAGGGTTATTATAGTTATAAACAAGATAGACAAGCCCGACGCGCGTCTTGGCACGGTAGAGGATGAAATACTCGAGCTGTTGTTTGACCTTAACGCAACCGACGAGCAGCTTGACAGCCCTATGCTTTACTGCTCGGGCAGAGCGGGTACTGCTACGGAAGACCCAAGCGTTGAGGGTGTTGACCTCGTTCCCTTGTTCGAGAAGATACTCGACTACATTCCCGCGCCCGAGGGCGACGAGACGGGCGAGCTTCAGCTTCTCGTTTCTTCCATAGACTACAACGAATACGTTGGAAGAATAGGTATCGGACGAATTGAGAGAGGCGTTATACGTCAGAATCAGGACGCTTATATATGTAATTACCACACGGGCGGCGCTCCAAGAAGGACCAAGATAGTGTCGCTTTACCAGATAGACGGACTTGTGAGAGTTCCCGTTACCGAGGCGAAAATGGGTGACATAGTTTGTTTCTCGGGCGCGGAAAATATCACTATAGGTGATACGATAACCAGTCTTACGGCTCCCGAGCCCTTGGAATTCGTAAAGGTGAGCGAGCCTACGCTTGAGATGACCTTTGCGGTAAACGACAGCCCGTTTGCGGGTAAGGAAGGAAAGTTCGTTAC
>JAZOON010000127.1:0-4822 GCA_045655045.1 Eubacteriales bacterium
CGTTATTCATTGCCGCCGCCATTATAGCAGCCATATCACGACAGGTAGTGTAGTGCTCAGTGTTATAAAGTCCCGTGCAGTTAGCGAATTTCGTGCCCGTAAGCTTAAGCTCATTCACTGCTTTGGCGTTCATCATCTCCACAAACTTTGCTTCCGATCCCGCAACGTAGTCAGCCAAAAGCCAGCAAGCTATCGTGTCGGACTCATAAATGACCAGATAAAGCGCGTCCTCGACCGTTATTTGGTCGCCCTCGTTCCAAGCAGTTGCAATAGAAGCTCCCTGATTTATCGGCTTCTTATATTCTTCTGCCATAGCCTTACTTACAGTCAAAAGCTCGTTGGGATTTTTCGCATTCTCACACGCCACGAGCAGCGTCATTACCTTCGTCATAGAAGCAGGATATATCTTCGTATCTGCATTTTTGCCCGCAACAGTCACGTTGTCGGTAATGTCAACAAGCACAGCCGCACCCGATTTTATAGCGGTATCACCCGAAATATCCTGTGTTCTTTCGTTCGACACGCCAAGATACGTTCCCTCCTTAGTAGCGCACGGCAAAACTATACCCGTCTTTTCTCCAATGCCGCTGGAAACACTTGCCGCCTGAGTTGACGCTCCACCGCCACCTCCGCCCGCGCCGCCAGCACCGCCGCCACCCACCATATAAGAGTCGGCGCCGCCAAATATCTCCACGGCAAAGCTCACGCCAAGGCACACAAGAGATACCACAAAGACAGAAAGAGTAGCTATAAGCACTATTCTCATAGTTTTAGATATATGTATCATTTATTTTAAATTCCTTTTTATTAACGTTACTCTTATATTTTATCATATAATCCTCTTCATTTCAATAGGATTTTGAAATAAAAAAAGCAGGAACTTTCGTCCCTGCTTTTTTCGACTCTATCTGATTCGCCGAAGCGATTATTACCGTTGTGAATTCTATGTAAAAATATATAAAAATCCTTATCGGAAACAGACGTTGAGTATCCGCCGCTATTACTTTGCGTATTCCGTAGCGCGGCTCTCTCTGATAACGTTGATCTTGATCTGACCGGGGTACTTGACCTCTTCCTGAATCTTCGCCGCCATATCACGGGCGATGATCTTCATACCGCTGTCATTTATCTCTTCGGGCTTGACCATAACGCGAAGCTCTCTGCCCGCCTGAACGGCGTACGCCTTGTCAACTCCCGAGAAGCTCTTTGCGATCTCCTCTATCTTTTCAAGTCTCTTAATGTAATTTTCAAGGTCCTCTCTTCTCGCTCCGGGACGTGCCGCAGAAATTGCGTCAGCCGCCTGAACGATAACCGCCGTTATCGTCTGAGGCTCTACGTCTCCGTGGTGCGCCTCTATAGCGTGTACGATTTCCTTGCTCTCCTTGTATTTCTTAACAAGGTTAACTCCAAGCTCTACGTGAGAGCCTTCCATTTCGTGCGTCTGCGCCTTACCTATATCGTGCAACAGACCCGCGCGCTTCGCAACGGTGCTGTCAACGCCAAGCTCGTCTGCTATCATACCCGCAATGAGCGCGACCTCGATAGAGTGCTTGAGAACGTTCTGTCCGTAGCTGGTTCTGTACTTAAGTCTGCCAAGCATTCTGACAAGGTCTCCGTTTATGCCGTGTATTCCAACGTCAAACGTTGCCCTCTCTCCTGCCTGCTTGATTCCCGCCTCGACCTCGCGAGCCGCCTTTTCAACGGTCTCCTCAATTCTCGACGGGTGAATGCGTCCGTCCGCGATAAGCTTTTCAAGAGCAACTCTTGCAGTCTCTCTGCGAACGGGGTCAAATCCCGAAAGCGTAATTGCCTCGGGGGTATCGTCGATGATAAGCTCAATACCCGTAAGCTTTTCGAGCATCTGGATATTACGTCCCTCACGTCCGATTATTCTTCCCTTCATATCCTCGTTGGGGAGGGATACGACGGAAACCGTCGTTTCTGCAACGTGGTCTGCCGCGCATCTTTGAATTGCCAGAGATATAATGTTCTTTGCCTTGGCGTCCGCCTCTTCCTTGAACTGCGTTTCAAGCTCGGACATTCTCTGCGCCAGCTCGTGCTTGATAGCCGATTCAACGCGGTTGAGAAGCTCCTGCTTTGCCTCTTCAATGGAAACACCCGATATCTTTTCGAGTATCTTCATTTCCTGCTCGCGAAGCTGATTGATCTGCTCCGTAAGAGCCTCGTTTTCCTTGATCTTCTTGTCAAGCTGCTCGTTCTTGCGCTCGAGCGACTCTGCTTTCTTGTCAAGGTTTTCTTCTTTTTGCGTAATACGTCTTTCCATTCTGGAGATGTCGGCTCTTCTTTCCTTCATCTCTTTTTCGGCTTCGTTTCTCTGCTTGATTATCTCTTCCTTTGCGGAGAGCAAGGCTTCCTTTTTGGCTGTTTCAGCCTGTCTTACGCCTTCCTCGCGAAGTCTCTTGACTTCTTCTTCAGCAGAGCCGATCTCTTTTTCCGCCTTCTTCTTGCGGACCGTATATCCTACTACGGAAAAGATACCCGCGCTCACTGCAAACGACGCTACGCCGATTATCACATTTACGATCATTAAAGCACCTCCTTATCCTTTTTTCTTGTGCAAAAAATAATTATCCATCATAAAATGTAGACATATGCACCTTATATTTTACACGATTTTGTCCGAAATGTCAAGAGTTTTTGCTTCCCATTTCGTTGATTTCTCAATTTGTTTACATTTGCACGTCAAAAGCGGCAGACGCATCTGCCGCTTTTGATTTTTATTCGGTTGCCTGAGGTGCTACGGTGATCTGCGTCTTGAACGGATACGTAGCTCCCTCGGCGGTGGCATTATAGATAAAATTCACCGTAATGCTTCCGTCGGCATTTGTTTTTTCCGTAATACTGCTCTTATATCCCTCAACGGCTGCCTCTCTTTCGGTACCGTTGCAGTACACAAATTTTACCAGAGCCTCGCTGTAGTCAACAGCCGTACCCTCAGCATTCAGCTTCAAGCCAACAAGCTCCGTTTTTGAAAGTATGGCGTTGGTTTCGTCAAAGACGTAGACCATCTGCTCTACCGTCGCGCCGTTATAGGTAAGCTTTATCTTCTGTGCTCCAAGCTTTCCCGCGTCGTATTCGGAAACGGTCAATTCAACGCCCGTCTCCGTCACCGTTCCAAGCGAAGAAATATCTCCCTTAACTCCGCTTATCTGGTGTCCCTTGGGAACAAGCCAGAGTCCGCAATCCATTTTCGTGACGTCCTCGTGCTCGTACGCAACGCCCTGTACGGTCTTTTCTATCTCCTCGGAAGAGGCGCAAACGTAAACGCATCCGACGTACGCGTACGTTACACCCTCCTTCTCGGCTTTTACTCTGTAGTACATTTCTTTGCCGTTCTCAACGCTTTGTGTATCCCAACCGTCAACCGTATATTCGGTCACAGCGGTATCATCGTAAGAAAACAGAGGCTCACTGCCTTGATATTTTGCAAAATAATCCTGATATGACGTGCCTTTTTCAACGTGCACGGGCAGTCCCTCGGCTACGGTCAGATCTTGGTATTTGGACGGTATGGAGATCATAGAAAGAGGATCTTTTATATCCACGCTGACCGTATATTCAGCGTTATCGTACGTTATCTTTGCCGTGGCATCTCCAAGCTTTGACGTGTCAAGCTCGGAAAAATTCTCCGCCTTGAGCTTGATATTTGTTCCCACGCCCGTACTTGCGTCAACCAGATACGCGTTTTCGATTTCGGTTATCTCCGCGTCTTTGTTAAGCACAAGCTTATTTTCATTATTGCCCTTGAACCACAAAAATTTACCGTTGCTCTCCGACTTCTTTATCAAAGCAAAGTCGCCCTCGTCGCTAAGATATATGCTTCCGTATTTTTTCAAGGTTATAGGCTTTATGTAGGTTTTCGTCTCTCCGTCGATCAAATACTCGGATAAAAAGAGCTTTCCCGCTCTTTCAACGTATCTGTCAAGCACGTAATTGCCGTTTTCGTCAACTGTGTATTTTCCATTCGCCTGAACGAGCGATGCGCTGTATTCCTGAGCGTTTGTCACCTTTACGAGTCTGAACTCCGTATCGGTAAGTCCAAGCATAAATTGGTCCTGAGTTTTAGTATCGTAAAAATAAAACTCTTCCTTGTATTCTATTTCATCGTTCTCGGCAATATTCGGAGCAACAACGGGCTCCTCTATGACCTCTCTGACCGTCTTTTCCTCTTCATCCTTTTTTGCGCATCCTGCCGTTACCGACAAAAGCATAAGCGCGGATATTCCAACCGCCAATATTTTTACAGCCTTCATTACTACCTCCTTGGTTACTGACTTATATAATTTTATCATTTTTATACCCAAAAGTCAATAGTCTGAAAAAGAAAATACAAAAAGCTCCCGACTTTTGTCGAGAGCTTTATAATTAAATTTATTAACCAAGCTTGGTCTGGTTAATCTTGATTCCGGGGCCCATCGTGCTTGCGATAACGCAGCTCTTGATGTACTGTCCCTTTGCAGCAGCGGGCTTTGCCTTGATAACTGCGCCAACGAGAGTGTTGAAGTTCTCTTCAAGCTTCTCTGCTCCAAAGGAAGCCTTTCCTATGGGGCAGTGGATGATGTTGGTCTTGTCAAGACGGTACTCGATCTTACCTGCCTTTGCCTCGGTTACTGCGCGAGCAACGTCGGGAGTAACGGTACCAGCCTTAGGAGAAGGCATAAGTCCCTTAGGACCGAGAACCTTACCGAGCTTACCGATAACACCCATCATATCGGGGCTTGCGATGACTACGTCGAAATCGAACCAGTTTTCTGTCTGGATCTTCTCAGCATACTCAGCTCCGCCTGCGTAATCAGCGCCT
>JAZOON010000128.1:0-1954 GCA_045655045.1 Eubacteriales bacterium
CCCCGCATCCCCGCGTCCCCCCCGCGTCCTCCCAAAAATCCTCACCAACTAACTCCCTCAAATATAATCAACACCACTAAAGGCGCCAAAAAAAATCCTGCGAAGCCAAAAAGACGGTATCCTACAAACAAGGCGCACAGAGTGAGTAAGGGCGGGACACCCATGCTTTCCCCGAGAATACGCGGCTCGGCTATCTGCCTTACCACGGTCACGGTAAGATAAAGGACGAGCAAGCCGACACCCACAAACCATTCTCCCGAAATTATAGAAGCTACGCCCCATGGTATCAGTACAAGTCCCGCTCCGAAAACGGGCAGTATATCTACAGCGGCGATAATAAGCGCGCCAAGCAGGGCATACGACGGACAAATTATCAACAGTCCGACAAGTAGCTGTGCGAACGTAAGAGCAAATATAATGGCGTACGCCCTTATATATCCCTTTACAACACGCCGCGACGCTTGCTCCAGATTTGAAAGCTTATTCTTCACCCGCGGCGGAAGATAGGAGCGCGCTCCTGAAATTATGCTTTCAAAATCAATACTTGCGTAATATATAAACAAAACGGTCATAATTCCGCCGATAAGAGCGGACGGTGTTGCTCTTATAGCGCTTCCAAGCATCTCCACAAGCTTTGATGCGAGCGCGTTCAACGCCTTTGACGCAAGAGGGGCAATACTGTCCGCGAGGACCTCGGATTCCTGAGCAAAACGGTAAAGCGCAGGAATCCTTTCAAGCTCTTCAAGAGTAGCTCTGACGGACGGAAGTCCGTTTGCGCTCAGCTCCCTTGCCATTCGCATAGCCTCGGTTATAAGCTGACGGGCTATGAAAAACACAGTCGCGCCTATGGCAACAAGCAAAAGAGTTACTATAAAAAAAGCACATATTCCGCGCGATATCCCCGTCATTTCACTTATCTTCAAGGATATACGGTACACAGTCCACACGACGAGCAACGCCACGCACAGAGGAAATATCGCGGGAAGAACATACTTCACTCCAACGTAAGCCATTACCGCATATATCGTTATGCAAAGTAGCTTTGAGGCGCGCTCTTGCCAATCCGTCATAAATATGCCTCCCTCAAGATATTTTCTTTTTATGTATATTTTGGTTTAACTTGACAAATTACTAATTATCTGTTACAATATATCTTGAAATTATATTTAAGGAGTATAGTATGAAAAAATTTCTTTGTTTATTACTTGCCATTCTTATGATAGGTGCGGTATTTACCTCTTGCAAAAAGGAAGAGGACGCCGAGGTAACGGAAGAGCCTCATATCGCTCCCAAGGCAGACGAGATCGACCTCTCCGCAATAGACTCTCTTGACGGCGTTTCCACCTCGGATGAGGAAACCGATTACGTGCTTATAACCGTCGAGGGATACGGACAGATGCTCATTCGTCTCTTCCCCGACGTAGCTCCCGCTTCGGTTGCTAATTTCAAAAAGCTCGTAGGTCAAGGCTTTTACGACGGACTTATTTTCCACAGAGTTATCAGAGGCTTTATGATTCAGGGCGGAGATCCCGACGGTAACGGTACGGGCGGCTCTGACGAGAATATTTACGGCGAATTTGCAGAAAACGGATTTGAGAACAATCTCGGTCACGTAAGAGGCGTCGTTGCTATGGCGAGAAGTAACGATCCCAACTCCGCTTCTTCTCAGTTCTATATCTGTCATAAGGACAGCGGCGTTAAATCGCTTGACGGCAAGTACGCAACCTTTGGATTTGTCGTATACGGCATTGACGTGGTTGACAAGATAGCGAAGGTAAACACCAACAGCAACGACAAGCCCCTTAAGAACGTAGTTATTTCATCTGCAAAATTTGTAACGGTAGAATAAATTATGACACTTTCATATACTGAAATTAAAGAAATAACCTTTGGCGCTTTGCGCTGCGAGGAAACGGAAAAAGGCTTACATTTCTTCAAATGCACGAAAAAGCAG
>JAZOON010000129.1:0-1773 GCA_045655045.1 Eubacteriales bacterium
AACTGCGATAATATCAAGGTCAAGAGCAGCGGCAAGAACACAGCCCTGGTTGTGGTCGGTGTGGTTACCGGAGATCTCACTTCTTCCGGGAACGGAAAAGAGAGCAACGTCAAGGTCGCCGTAAAGAGTCTTGAACTCCTCTGCGGCTTCGGTATATCTTGCGCGCTGAGCGGCTACGTTATCGCTTCCATAGAGACCTGCAAAACGGTTGTCAAGCTCTCCTGCGGCTATATTTTTAATAAGTTCGGTTACTTTCATGGCTAAACTGTCCTTTCAATTATTAACATTTGATTTGGATTTTATATATTATAGTGCTATTATATCATATATTATATTATTTTTCAAGAATATTTTTTTACTTTAATTATTTTTTTGGCAGGCAATTAATTTAGACGGTTGTTTTGTTGTAGTGGAGGGGGATCCCCTCCCGTTTTTTTAACGGGATGTCGGTGATTGAAAATCACATGGCGCACTGTCCCTACGGATTTGGTGG
Source organism: Eubacteriales bacterium (assembly GCA_045655045.1). Taxonomy (GTDB): domain Bacteria; phylum Bacillota; class Clostridia; order Oscillospirales; family CAG-272; genus HGM12713. The sequence goes on from JAZOON010000129.1 coordinate 494, forward strand.
GAATTTCGTTGTTTTTACATACGAACATTGTTCGCACGTTTGTTTAGCGTATATTTTTTAATGATGGTAACTGCCGTTATTGTTGATATTCAGCGCGCGGTATAACTGCTCAAGCAGTATCACACGCATAAGCTGATGGGGGAAGGTCATAGGCGAGAAAGACAGCCGAAAATCGCAAGCCGCCTTCACTTCCTCGGGAAGTCCGTCCGCGCCGCCGATAACAAGGCTTATCGTTCCTTGACCGAGCGTGCTACCCTTAGCGCAAAGCTCCGCAAATCCGGGCGAGGAAAGCTCCTTCCCTTCCACGCAGAGCGCGATCTTGTAGCTTTTATCCGCAAGTGACGGAAGCAGCTTTTTATCGTCCTTAAGCTCAAGCGTGGTCAGTTTGCAGTACGCGCCGAGACGCTTTTCGTATTCTTTACAGGCGTCGCGGAGATAGTTTTCCCTCAGCGAGCCGACACAAATTATTTTGACGTTTAACATATGTAAAATCCCAATTTTATTATATTGATTTAAAACGGCGGTACTGTGACCGCCGAAAATGTGATTCAGATGTTGAATTCCGCGAAAAATTCTTCCATTGCGGAAATGTAGTCCGCGCTGTTGGTCTTGACGATGTTGTGACCGCCTTCAACGATCTTGAAACGTGAAACAGGCAGACACTGTGCAATAAATTCGCTGTGAGATTGCTTGATAGCATCACGGCTTCCAACCAAAACCAAGGACGGCGCGTCTATTACCGCAAGATCCTCTTTGGTAAGGTTCGGCTCTTTCACCATCAGCGAAAGCAGCTCAAGCTCAGCAATTACGCCTTTGTTCTGAGGAGAACGACGGTGAGCCTTCTTTGCCTTCTTGTAGGACGCAACGATAGATTTCAGGTCTTTGTCGCAAAGTCCTGAAGGGAACATATTGGCGCCGTTGAGGATCATTCCCTCAACCATTTCGGGATGCTGAGAGCCGAATATCATGGCAATATTTCCGCCGTCGCTGTAACCCACGATCACAGCTTTTTTGATATTCATCTCACCCATAAACGCGAAAAGGTCATCTGCAAAGCGATTCAAAGTGAACTCGCCTTCGCCTCTGGGAGTACGTCCGTGACCGCGCGTGTCGATGGTTATAACACGGCGTTTCTTTGCGAAATGGTCCACAACGTAGAAAAAGCTGGACGCGTTTCCGCCGTTGCCGTGAAGAAGTATGAGCGGCGCTTTTCCGTTTTCAGCGCCGTTGTCAGTGTAAAAAAGTTTTATGTCCATTTAGTTATGAGCAGGAAAGCCCCT
>JAZOON010000130.1:0-11839 GCA_045655045.1 Eubacteriales bacterium
CGGTTGAGCGTCCTAAGAACGTAAGGTCTGCGGGCGGTATAGTAATAGACGGCGAATACGGCTGTATGGTCAAGTTCGCAAAATGCTGTAATCCTTTACCCGGAGACAGCGTCGTGGGATTCGTTACCAAGGGATACGGTATATCCGTACATAAGCACGATTGTCCGAATTATCTCAATATGGCGGCAATTCCCGAGAACGCGGACAGACTTGTGGACGCGCACTGGGAAGAGACTTCGTCCTCGTCGTCACAGGATATGTACGAGGCGCAGCTCTCCGTATTCGTATTTGACAGACTTGGAATAGTTGCGGATATATCCGTGGCGCTTTCCGAGATGAAGGTGTTCTTGCTTCAGATAAACACCACGCGCAGCGGAACGGATAAATCGGTCGTCAATCTTAAGATAAGCTGTAAGAACGTAGATCATTACCGTTCTATCGTTTCAAGACTTAAGGCTATTGACGGAGTTGAGGACGTAAGCAGAGGATTTTCGTAAGGAGAGATTTATGATAGCAGTATTGCAAAGAGTTAGCGGGGCGAACGTTGACGTTGACGGAAAATGCGTTGGAAAATGCGGTGAGGGACTCTGCGTGCTTTTGGGAGTGGCTGACGGCGACACCCGTGAGGATGCGGAGATCCTTGCGAGAAAGACGGTAAACCTGCGTATATTCTCGGACGAAAACGGCAAGATGAACAAGTCCGTTATCGACGTTGGCGGGGATATGCTCGTCGTATCGAATTTTACTCTGCTTGCCGCTTATAAGAAAGGAAATCGTCCCGACTATATGGGCGCGGCAGCGCCTGACACGGCAAACGGCTTGTACGAGTATTTTGCGGATTGCTGTAGGCGAGCTGTTCCCGTCGAGACGGGAATATTCGGTGCGGATATGAAGCTGCATATTGATAACGACGGTCCCGTTACTATAGTAATGGACAGCAGAGTGCTGTCGGGAAAATAAAGTATTTGGAAGGTAGATATGAACATCAGGTTGGAGTCTCCCATAAACAAATATTACGTGCAGACCCTGGGAATGATATTTTTTCCGGGCGAGCATTTTGGTGAGAGCGAAGAGCATAATGAAAACGCTCCGTCACTGTTTGTCAAAACGGTGAGGACGGAGACGGGAATACTTGCGTATGCTGAGATAAGCAGCGAGGGTAATACATGTAAGGCTGAATATCTTTCCGAGTTTAACTCGATAAGGACCGAAGAGAGAACGCTGAAGCTCGCTGTTGGCGGGGCAGTTATCAACGCCGCCGTTCAGCTTAAGGGCTACCGTCCCGCGTGGGGAATGCTCATCGGTGTCCGTCCGTCCAAGGTGGCGAGCGAGATGCTTAATGCGGGACTTAGCAAAACAAGAGTAAAAAAGATACTCAATACCGATTATATGGTCATTCCCAAGAAGGCGGCGTTGGCAACGGATATTGCGGTAACGGAAAAGAGAATAGTCGGAGAGGGTTCTAAGAAGGATTGCAGTGTGTATATATCCATTCCTTTCTGTCCGACCAGATGCACGTACTGCTCGTTCGTGTCTTATACGTCAAAGCGGCTTTTGTCACTTATACCCGACTATTTAGTTAAGTTAAAGGCGGATATAAAGTCTAATTTTGACCTTATAAATAAGCTTGGACTTTGCGTGCGCACCGTATATATCGGCGGCGGTACGCCTACCATACTCGACGAGAGACAGCTTGAGGACCTGCTGGCGTTCGTGGCTGAGCAGACCGACGTGGACAAGCTCGACGAGTACACGCTTGAGGCGGGCAGACCTGACACGATAAACGCAGAAAAGTTTGCCATCGCCAAGGCGTACGGTGTGACGCGAGTGAGTGTAAATCCGCAGAGCCTTTGCGACGGAGTTCTTGAAGGAATAGGCAGAAGCCATACCTGTGATGACTTTTTCGCGGCGTACGACGTTGCTAAACGCTCGGGAATAAAAACCGTAAACGTAGACCTTATCGCGGGATTGCCGGGGGATAGCTTTAAGCAGTTTTCCGCAACGGTGGACAAGATAATATCTCTTGAACCGGAAAACATAACGGTACATACCTTCTGTGTGAAAAAATCCGCAGATATATTGCGTCAAAATTCTCACGTTTACTCCGCAAAGGGCGGAGACGCGGGAAAATGCGTGGACTATTCTCAGATAAAAATACAGCAGGCGGGGCTCATTCCTTATTATATGTATAGACAGAAAAATACCGTGGGAAACTATGAAAACGTAGGCTTTTCGCTTCCCGGGCACGAGGGACTCTACAATATATATATGATGGAGGAGATACACTCGATCTTCGCGGCGGGCGCGGGTGCTGTGACCAAGCTTGTGGACAACACGGGAGAGTACGGCACGTCGGGGCAAAATATCGAAAGACTTTTTAGACATAAGTATCCTTATGAATATCTTGAAGAGGATAAGAATAGTATTTTTGAGAAAGCCGCAACGGAATTTTACGAGAAGCACAATATGATATGACGTAAGCGGCTCTATCGGAAAGGAGCGCAACGAATGAATATCAGGGAATATATACGCAAATGCGACGGGGATTTTTCAGAAAGACTTAATCGCGTTGCAGATGCTGTAGCGTCGGGACAAGAGAGAGTTATTTGCCTCTCGGGTCCTACCTGCTCGGGAAAGACCACAGCCGCCGCTATGATAGCCTTACGCCTTGAGGAGAACGGAAGAAACGTACACATAATTTCTATCGACGACTTTTATTTTGACAGAGATTATCTTCATAGCCTCTCGGTGAGCAAGGGACTCGACGTAATAGATTACGATTCCGTCGATACCATAGATCTCAGAGCCCTTGAAGAGTTTGTACGGGAGGTGTTCTGCGGCGAGGAAATACACTGTCCCGTGTTCGATTTCAAATCGGGGACGAGAACAGGATTCAGAACCTTCAAGGCAAAGGAAACGGACTTGTTCATATTCGAGGGAATACAAGCAATATACCCACAGGTGACGAGCCTTTTTGAGCCTATAGGATACGTCAGCGTCTATATCGCACCCCTAAGAGAGCTGAGCGTTAACGGAGAGACGCTGTCTCCAAACAGAATAAGACTTTTGCGCAGACTCGTAAGGGACAGTAATTTCAGAGGCGCGGGCGCTGAGTTTACGCTACAGCTTTGGGAAAGCGTAAGGGCAAACGAGGAAAGAAATATTTTTCCGTTTGCCGATAACTGCAAATATAAGATCGATTCCACACACGATTATGAGTTGGGCGTTTTGCGTCCGTATCTTGAGAAGCTCTTGCAGAATTTTCCCGAGGGGAGCAAATACTCGGGCAAGGCAAAGGAAATACTTATGCAGATGTCCGCAGTTGAGCCGATAAGCGCCGTGCTTATCGAGGAGGGCTCGCTGTATCGGGAATTCGTTTAAATAAACACCGCTTTTTACATAAAGTGCCGCAATGAATACGGTCGGCAATCGCCGAATAAGATTTAAATGCGGCTTCGGGCTTTTGCTCGGAACACGAAACGTAAGAGGCGGTGTTTTACTTTGAAAACAGCAAAATATGATTCGGATAACAGTCAGCGCGCGTTTATGTCGGGCGTTGTGGTGCTAACTGCATCTACGATCATTGTCAAAATAATAGGTCTTGCCTACAAGATACCTCTGATATCCATACTTGGAGCGGAGGGAATGGGGTATTTCAATACTGCGTATGAGATATTCGCGCTTTTGTGCGGTGTGTCTACCTCGGGGCTTCCCGTTGCGGTTTCTATGCTCGTATCTGCGTCCCGTGAAATGGGTGATGCTTCGCGCGCAAGGGGGATATACAAAACGTCCTCGGCTCTTCTTATCACTAAAGGATTGCTTTTTACCGCGGGCCTTATTTTTCTCGCAAGACCTGTTTCCGTGGCTCTTGGGAATAAAGATGCTTATTACGCTATTCTGGCTATAGCCCCCGCGCTTTTTTTTACAAGCGTTGCAGGCGCTATAAGGGGATATTTTCAAGGGTGCAGGGTGATGACTCCTACAGCGACCTCGCAGCTTATTGAGGCTGTCGGGAAGCTTTTGTTCGGAGTAGCGTTTGCCGCAATATTCGTATCGGGCGGCGCGAAGATACCCGTTGCGGCGGCATTTGCCGCGCTTGGTGTGTCACTTGGCAGCTTTTTGTCCGCAATGTTTTTATTCATACGAAAGCGAGCTGAGACGGGTGGAAGTGTATACGGAAGAATAAAGGGAAAAACAGGAAGCTATTTTCTTGCTCTTTTAAGGATTTCGTTGCCGATAACCGTAAGCTCAGCACTCGTGGGAAGTACGAGAATAATAGATATGGCGATTATTTTGCGTAGGCTTGGCGACGTTGGAATAAGCGCGTCTGAGGCAAATAAAATATACGGCTCGTATACAACGCTTGCGCTTCCCGTGTTCTTGCTTGCTCCCGCGTTTATACCGCCCATAACGGAAAGTCTTATTCCAAGGCTTTCCGCGGCGGTCGAATCGGGTAACGGGGAAGAGCAGATGCACGCCGTTTCCAACGCTATGCGTCTTACGATGTTTTTATCTGTTCCCGCTTCTATGGGAATAACCGTTTATTCAAGACAGATTCTGTCGCTTTTATTTGCAAATCAGGAGGAGGCAATAAATATTTCAGCGCCGTTACTTTCAGCCTTGGGCGTAAGCGTGCTGTTTTCTTGCCTGATAACCGCAACGACAGCGGTCCTTCAGTCATATCGCCGCGTATTATTGCCTATTCTTTCACTTTCTGCGGGAGCAATAGTTAAGGCGGTGAGCGCATACGTACTCGTTGGCGACGCGAGATTTGGAGCTATGGGCGCGCCCTTGAGTACGCTGTTGTCGAATCTTACCGTATTTGGATTTAATTTTGCTTTTCTTGTAAAGGTCACAAAGGGGAAGGTGGGAATATTTTCTCAGTTGCCGAAGCCCCTGTTCTCGTCTGCGGTGGCTATTGCCGCGTCGTATGCTGTTTTCTCACCGCTGAGACGAATAACGTCAAGTCAGGTCTTGCCGTTTATAGCGGCTATCCTCGTGGCGGCAGGTATGTATATTTTACTGTGCTGCGCGACAGGTATAGTGGGAAAAGATGATCTCAAAATATTATTTCGGAGAAAAAACACTTGACGAAACGCGCTTAAGGGTGTAAAATATAAGCATCACTTAAGGGAGAATGAAAATGACGACAAAAGAGAAGATAAACGATTTACTTTCAAAGGAAAGATATTATTTTGACGATCTGGTTACTGTTGTGGAGGTGCTTCGCTCGGACATAGGTTGCCCGTGGGACAGAGAGCAGGATCACAAGTCCATAAGAAAGGATTTTATTGAGGAGACCTACGAGGTAATAGAGGCTATTGATACGGATAACCCCGAGCTTCTCCGTGAGGAGCTTGGAGACGTTATGCTACAGGTTGTGTTCCACGCCCGTATTGAGGAGGAGGAAAAACGCTTTTGCATTGACGACGTAGCTAACGATATATGCGTAAAGCTGATACACCGTCATCCGCACGTTTTCGGCGAGGTAATTGCCGAGACGAGCGAAAAGGTCCTTTCAAACTGGGAAAAGATCAAAAGCGATGAGAAGGAAAGACGCACGGTTACCGACAAGCTTCGTTCCATACCCCCAATGCTCCCCGCGCTTATGAGAGCAGAGAAGGTAGGAAAGAAGGCGGCTTGCTTTGATTTTGAAAACAAGGAACAGGTAATGGATAAGGTCTGTGAGGAGCTTTGCGAGCTCGGAGAGGCTATTGAGGAGAATAATGCGGAGCATATTGAGGAGGAGATGGGAGATCTTCTGCTCACGGTGACATCGCTTTGCAGAAAGCTCGGTATTGAGCCTGAGGTTGCGCTGAATAAGGCGACTGACAAATTTATAAATAGATTTGAAACGCTTGAAAATGAGGTTATAGCACGAAAAAAAGACATAAATTCTATGACTATGACCGAGCTTGATGCCGTTTGGGAAGATATTAAACATAAAAACAGGTAAAAACTTAAAAAAATTGGAGAAAAAAACAAAAAAACACTTGTAATTGGTAAAAAAGTGTGATATAATTTACTTGTAATCTATGAGGAGCGAATCCTCGGGAAATAAAATAATCGAAAGGAAGAAAAAACAATGAACAAGACACAACTCGTTGAGGCAGTTGCAGCAAAGGCTGGTATCAAGAAGAAAGAGGCTGAGGCAGCTGTAAACGCGATGACCGACGTTATTGCTGAGGCTCTCAAGGCTGGTGATAAGGTTCAGCTTATCGGCTTTGGTACATTCGAGGTTAAGGAGAGCGCTGCAAGAGCAGGCCGTAACCCCAGAACCGGTGAGACCATTCAGATCGAAGCTTCCAAGAGACCCGTATTCTCTGCCGGTAGCGCACTGAAGAACTCTATAAACTAATTTTTTGAAAATTATGGGCGATGGGAAACCGTCGCCCGATTTTCATAGGAGAGAGCAATGAGACTTGATAAATATCTTAAGGTATCCAGAATAATAAAACGCCGCACTGTCGCCAACGACGCTTGCGACGCGGATCACGTTACAGTTAACGGAAGAAGAGCCAAAGCCTCGTACGACGTAAAGGTCGGAGACGTTTTGGAAATAACGTTTGGACAGAGAACGCTCAAATTGAGAGTTCTTGAGGTCAAGGACACGGTGGCTAAAGCAGATGCTTCGGCAATGTATGAGATAATAGAGCAGTAAACGTATAGAACGGATTACCTTCGCATATATTTTAGTAAATAATGCGGAGGTTTTTTCTATGGCTGAGAGTGGCAGAATGCTTTGCTTAAGGGACAGAAAGCAGCTTGAAGTTACGGGTGTTAAGGAGGTCGTGAGCTTTGACGAGGGCGGCGCTGTAATGCTTACGGATGACGGAGAGCTTTGCGTTGAGGGAAGTGAGATCAAAATATCAAATCTTGATACGGACAACGGAAGAGTTTCGGTTAGCGGAAAAATAGACGCTATGATATATTCTCCCGACAGGACGGATAAAAAAAGAAAAAGAACGTTATTCGGATAGGTAATCTATATGGAGATATTTCCTTTACTTCAGGCAAGGCTTCTTTTTTTTACCGTTTTGATAGGCTTGAGCACGGGGGCGCTTTTCGATCTGTCGGCGCAGATCGTCAGCGTCCTCAAAAAGCGTTTTTCGCTCGTTGCTGAAATCTTCAGAGTGCTGGGAGATTTTTTGATCGTAGCGTCGGCGGGAGTGATAAGTGTGATCTTGTGTTATTATTTTAACCGAGGTGAGATACGGGCGTTCTGCGTCATAGGTCTTGGGATTGGCTTGAGCGTGTATTTCGGACTTATATCAAGGGCGGTAAAAGCTATATATGCTCTTGTTTTTCGTGTAATATTTTTTATATTTCGACTTATTTTTCATCCACTGCATAATATTGCAAAAAAATTACGAAGAAATTTACAAAATATCTTATATTATGTGATTAAAGCCCTTGCAAAAAAGGTGATTTTGGTGTATAATATATGTGTAAAAAAGTCAATATTCAAAGGAGCGCGAAAGGGCTTTTTGAATGGCAGATTTAAGTGACGGAGGAAGTTATGGCTAAAAGATCGGAACGGAAATATTTTGCCGAAAAAAAATCAACGGCAAACATCGTTATCCGCGTCTTTTTAGTCGCGCTTATGTTGTTTTCCGTCGCTTTCTTTCTTTGGAGCATAATGAAGTATAACGAAATTATGGAGCAGAAGAAGGAGAAGGAAGCGTATATCGTAGAGCTGAACGACGATATAGACCGACTTGAATATCTCGTTGACGCCCCTCTTGACGACCAATATAAGATAAGAGTGGCAAGGGAGAAGCTTGGAATGTGCTTCCCCGACGAGATAATTTTCCACACAGGACTCGATTGAGCTACGATTACAAAAGAAAGGACTTGGCAGAGCATGGACCGTGTAACTGACGCGGCGGAATATTTCTTTCATCAGGGAACGAATTACCGCGCATACGAATATATGGGTTCTCACGTAACGGAAAACGGTGAACGTGTGTTTCGGGTTTGGGCAAAAAACGCGGTGTCTGTGAGTCTTGTTGGAGACTTTTGTACGTGGGACGACGGCGTACCTATGACAAAGGTTACCGACGGAGGCGTGTGGGAGTGCGCTTTGAGAACGGACCGTGTAAAGGGCGGTCAGAAATATAAGTATAAGATACGGACGGCTGACGGGAAGAGCTTGTATAAGTCGGACCCGTATTGCGCGTGCGCCGAGACGTCGCCAAATGCAGCATCCGTTATATTCGACGATGACGGATACGCTTGGCGAGATGCAGGCTGGATGTCGTACCGAAGGAGCAAAAGCGGAAGGCTTGCGCATGAGCCGATCAGCGTTTACCGCCTTTCGGCAAGCGAGTGGAATCGCGAGATAAAAAGCTGGTCGTGGCTTGCAGCGGAGCTTGCGCCCTACGTCAAGCAAATGGGATATACGCACGTTGAGCTGACGCACGTTAATCAGAATGCGTTTGTATACGCTGTCCGCTCGGATATGGGAGCACCCGATGATTTCAAGGCGTTCGTTGACTCAATGCACGAGGCGGGAATAGGCGTTATAATCGACAGATATATGACGTACGGCTTTTTTGAGGATTACGGGCTTTACAATTTTGACGGACAACCGCTGTACGAAAGCTCCGACGGCTCGGGTAGGTATGAGCTGTCAAGCAGAGAGGTTGAGAGCTTCCTCATTTCAAACGCGCGCTATTGGCTTGACGTATACCACGTAGACGGACTGAGATTTTGCGGTATAGAATCCGAATTGAATATGGAAGAGCTGGGCTTTTTCAGAAAGCTTGAGGCGCACGTTAAAGCGGATTTTCCGGACGTGCTTGCGTTGTTTGAAAAAACGGCGACGGACGGAAATTTTGGCACTTTGACGTCTCCCGTATTTCGTGGCGATATGGCGCGTTATAGGGCAGAGTATGGATACTTTATGACGGCGCGCGGAAAGAAGATCACGCAAATGGGGGCGGAGATCGCTTCCGACCAAGGCTCTCCCGATTGGTCGCTTCTGGGACTTGAGGCTCATGCCAAATTTCAACGGTATTCCGCTTGTCTCGGTCAGACGTACCTACAAAATCCTGCGCTTTGGCAAAACGAGCGGATCGAGGGAGCGCCTTGTAAATACGAAGAGAGCATTATGAGCTTTGAGCGACTTGACAGTTGCGGCGAGGCGATAATGATCCTTATAAATTTAACACCCGTAGCGTATGAGAATTATCGCGTGGGAGTACCTTGTAAAGGTGCTTACAGAGAAATACTAAATTCCGATGACGGTAGCTTTGGCGGTGGCGGATACGTAAATGACTCCGACATAACAAGTCAGTCCCGTCCTTGGAGAGGCTGCGAGAATTCCATAGTTATGCGTGTTGCACCAATGTCAATATCAGTTTTTAAATGTGTCGGAAAGACAACTACCCCGGGCAAGACAACCACAGCGTCCAAAACAGCAAAGACCAAAAATTGAACGAAAATTGAGGAGGAAATCATGTTTAGGAACAAAGAATGTGTCGCAATGCTGCTTGCAGGCGGACAAGGAAGCCGTCTGTACGCTCTCACGGAGAAAAATGCCAAACCCGCAGTACCCTTTGGGGGAAAGTATAGGATAATAGATTTCCCACTGTCTAACTGTGTCAATTCGGGAATTGATACGGTTGGCGTGTTGACGCAATATCAGCCGCTTATGCTTAACGAATATATCGGAAACGGTCTGCCTTGGGACCTTGACCGTGCTTACGGAGGAGTTAAGATACTCCCGCCGTATCAGGGAAAGAACGGCGCGGATTGGTATAAGGGAACGGCTAACGCCATATATCAAAACCTTCAGTTCATCGACAGATACAACCCGGAGTACGTAATAATTCTTTCGGGAGACCATATCTATAAAATGGACTACGACAAAATGCTCGATTACCATAAGAAAACGGGTGCTGACTGTACTATAGCGGTTATAGACGTAAGTCTTGAGGAAGCAAGCCGTTTCGGTATAATGAGCGTTGACGGCGAGGGAAGGATTTTCAAGTTTGAGGAAAAGCCGAAGAAGCCCGACAGCACTAAGGCGTCTATGGGAATATACATATTCTCGAAGGACGTGCTTTCAAGATATTTGTGCGCTGACGCGGAGGACCCTGACAGCTCGAACGATTTCGGTAAGAATATTATTCCCGCTATGCTTGCCGCAGGCGAGAAGATGATGGCTTATCCTTTCGTTGGATATTGGAAGGACGTTGGAACTATAGCGTCTCTTTGGGAGGCAAATATGGACCTTCTGGGAGAATCTCCCGTTCTTAATCTTTACGATGAGGAATGGAGAATATATTCCCGCCACGAGGCTCACGCGCCGCAGTTTGTGGGAGCAAATGCGGTTATTGAAAACAGCTCAATTACCGAAGGCTGCGAGATATACGGAACGGTACGCAATTCTGTTATCGGCGCGGGAGTTAAGGTCATGAGCGGCGCGGTCGTTTGCGACTCCGTAATTCTTGACGACGTTGTCATCGAGGCGGGTTCTGAGGTAAGATACGCTATAATTGATAGCGGTACGAGAATAGGTAAGAATTGCAGGATAGGCGAGAATATAACGGATATTTCCAAGGTTTCCGTTGTTGGCGCTGATATCTGCGTTGCTGACGGATGCGTCGTCGGCGCGGGAGCAATGATCTCAAGAGCATCTGATTTGAATAGGGAGGACAAATAATATGTCAGTAGCAGGACTTATATTTTCCAATATACACGACAATAACGTACCCGAGTTCACAAACGTAAGAACCATGGCGTCAGTTCCTTTCGGTTGCCGTTACAGACTTATTGACTTTCCGCTTTCAAATATGGTAAACTCGGGAATTACTAAAATAGGAATTATAACTCACAACAATTATCAGTCGCTCGTTGACCATCTGGGAACGGGTAAGGACTGGGATCTCGCAAGACGCTCGGGCGGTATCAAGCTGTTGCCCCCCTTCATAGCTTCTTACGACGCGGCTACAGGATCAAAGCTTTATACCACGCGCCTTGAAGCGCTTATGGGAGTCACGCACTTTATTTCCCGCTGTAACGAGGATCATCTTGTGCTGTCTGATTGCGACGGTATCTGCAATATCGATCTGTCCGACGTTATCGATGCGCACGTTGCGAACAATGCGGATATAACTGTCGTGACGAGAAAGCTTAACGACGACGAGCTTGATATGAGGGATATAACCGCCATTACCGCCGATGAAAACGGTGTTGTAACGGACGCTTCCGCTTACGTTAAGGGAATGTCGGGAACCGAGGTTAGTACAAATATCGTCGTTGTAAACAGAATGTTCTTGCTTGGCGCGCTCCGCGACGCGGCGGCTCACGGCTTTAAGCATTTTTATAAAGATATAGTCGCAAGACGTATCGGAAGAGCAAGAATATACAGATATATGTATGAAAAGACGTTCATTCATATAAATTCTCTCGAGGGCTATTTCGCAAGCTCAATGAAGCTTCTTGATCCCGAGATAAGAAACAGTCTCTTCGGTGTTGACAATATGCCCGTTTATACAAAGCTGCGTAACTCTTCGCCTACAAGATACACTGCTGACGCAAAGGTCACCAATTCCTACGTTGCTGACGGATGCGTTATAGAGGGAACTGTTGAGAATTGTATTATTTTCCGCGGAGTTCACATAGGAAAGGGAACGGTAGTGAAGAATTGCGTTCTCCTTCAGGATACTTATACGGGAAATAACGTTACACTCAACTGCGTTATAACCGATAAGAACGTAACTATAGGTGACGGAAGAATGCTTTCCGGACACACTACTATGCCGTTCTTTATTCCCAAGGGAGCTAAGGTTTAATAAAAACATCACTTATGCGGACGTACGTCCGCATAAGT
>JAZOON010000131.1:0-7329 GCA_045655045.1 Eubacteriales bacterium
GCCTCGGCGATCTGCTTTTGCGTCATAGGCTTACAGCCAATGCCGTAGCGCATACGTATAATGCGTCGCTCACGCGGAGTAAGCTTGGTTTCTAAAAGCCGAAGAGCCTTCGCGGCGTCTATTTTTCGCTCGACCTCATGCTCCATACTGTCATCACAGCTTATAACGTCAAGATACGTCAGGGGATTTCCGTCTCTGTCAACGTCGATGGTATCGTTCAAAGATACCTCGCATGACAGCTTTTTCTGCGCTCGGAAATGCATAAGTATTTCATTTTGAATACAGCGAGCCGCATACGTCGCAAACTTTGCTCCGCCCGACACCCTGAACGTATCCACTGCCTTTATAAGTCCTATCGTTCCGATGGATACGAGGTCATCCTGATTTTTTGCCGATGCGTAATACTTTCTTACAACGTGAGAAACAAGGCGCAAATTATGCAAGATAAGCTCCTGACGTGCACTCTCGTCTCCTTTTTCTGCAAGTAAAAAATATTCCCTTTCCTTTTCCGCGGATAAGGGCGGCGGATAGCTCTGCGCCGTACCTATTCCCAAAACGAGATGAATAAAATTTGACAGTACTGAAAAAATACCTGCAAGCATAGGAAATCCTCCATTAAATTTATTCACTAATTAATATGCGCTCATACGCCCGATAATCACTTTGGTATCGGTTGACAACGAGCGCTTTTTGTGGTAAAATATATTATACAGTTATAAAAACATCTTTGGAGGGGAACTATGTTGATAGGAAATGCTATAGTAGGACAGTCGGGCGGACCTACCGCCGCAATAAACGCAACGCTTTCGGGCGTTATAAGAGGTGCACTGGCTTCTGACTGCGTACAAAAAATATATGGAATGAGAAACGGAATAGAGGGGTTGATGAACGAAAGACTCATTGACCTCGGAGAAATATTTACTGACGAGAACAAGCTTCTGGAGCTTGAGCAAACCCCCGCGGCGGCACTTGGCTCATGCAGAAAAAAGCTCCCCAAGCCCGATTCGGGTAATGCGGAGGACGAGGATTTTTATAAAAAGCTTTTTGAAATTCTTGACAGGTACAATATAAAATTCTTTTTCTACATCGGTGGAAACGACTCTATGGATACAGTTGCGAAAATGAGTGTTTACGCCGAAAAATGCGGCAGCGATATCCGCATTATGGGTGTTCCAAAGACCATTGATAACGATCTGGCTCTTACCGACCACACCCCTGGCTTTGGCTCAGCGGCTAAATACATAGCCACGACGGTAAGCGAAATAATCCGTGACTGCTCGGTCTATACTGTGCGCGCGGTTACCGTCGTCGAGATAATGGGACGTGACGCGGGCTGGCTTACCGCTTCCTCCGCTATCGGACGCGTCGTTAACGGCACGGCTCCCGACTACGTTTATCTGCCCGAGCGCGCTTTCGATATGGAGAGCTTCTTCTCTGACGTCGAGGCAGCGTTTGAAAAGCATCCGAACGTGGTTATCGCGGTTTCCGAGGGCTTGCGCTTTGCTGACGGAAGATACGTTGGCGAGGGAACGCAGAGCGGAAGCACGGACGTTTTCGGTCACAAGTATCTCGCGGGAACGGGCAAGGCTCTTGAGCTTGCGATAAAGGATAGATTTGGCTGTAAGGTCCGCTCGGTTGAGCTCAATCTTCCCCAGAGATGCGCGGGGCACCTGCTGTCGGCTACGGATATTGACGAGTCGGTGCTTATAGGCAGAAGCGCGGTCGAGGCGGCGACGGGCGGCGTCAGCGGCGAGGTCATGGTATTTGTAAGAGAGGACGGCGACGAATATAAATGCTCGGTCGAGCACAGAAACGCGCGCGGAATAGCGAACGAATCGAGATACGTTCCCGACGAGTTTATAACCGAGGGTAACAATAACGTGACCGACGGATGCTGCAAGTACCTTCTTCCCCTTATCCAAGGAGAGAAAAATATAGTTTACGAAGGCGGTCTGCCAAAGCATACCGTTCTGTGAGGTAACGATGAAAATTGCAATAGTCACGGGGGCATCCTCGGGCATAGGAAGAGAATACGTCAAGCAGCTCAGTGATAAATACGAGCTTGACGAGATATGGGCGATAGCGAGAAGAGAGGACAGATTGCTTGAGTTGAAAAGTATAACTAAGACTCCAGTAATCCCGATTGTTCTTGATATTACCGAAAAAGGCAGTGACGAAAAGTTAAAAAATATATTGACGGAGATAAACCCCGACGTGCGCGTGCTTGTTAACGCCGCTGGCTGCGGAAAGATAGGTGCGTTTGAGGATATCAGCGTTGCGGATAACGACCAGATGCTACAGTTAAATGTAAATGCACTGACGAAAATTACATCTCGCGTCCTTCCATATATGTCCGATGGGGCGGAAATTTTCTTTATGGCTTCCCGTTCGGGATTTCACCCCGTGCCGTATCTTTCGACCTATGCGGCGAGTAAGGCTTACGTACTCAGCCTGTCACGCTCCATAAACAGAGAGATGAAATACAGAAATATACGCGCTATTGCCGTATCCCCCGGATGGGTACGAACGGAATTTATAGACAGAGCGACGCTTCAGGACGGAGTTATTACCTACTATAACAGCTTCGTTACAGCAGAAAGCGTTGTCAAGCGTTCGTTTGCGGACATAAAAAAGAAAAAGGACGTCTCGATATGCGGCGCATCCACAAGATTTCAGGTATTTGCCGCAAAAATGCTCCCCCACAAGCTCGTTATGTGGATATGGTGTAAGCAACAAAAGAAATAAGCTCCCGCATTCCTTATAGACAAACAAAGCGAGAGAACGCTTTAGCGTTCTCTCGCTTTGTTTGTCTGAGCCATATTCAACGGTGGTCAACCTTGCATTTTTTTGAAATATCCTCGTTCTTCCTGACAAACGGGACACTTCTGAGGAGGTTCTTTTGCGGTTATAACATAGCCGCAGTTAAGGCATATCCACCTCGTGCTTTCGCTGTCGGACGTAAGAAGAGTTTTTTGATCAATCATATCGCTGTATTTTTGGTAGCGTTCCTCATGCATTTTTTCGATCGTTGCGACACGCTCAAAAAGTCCCGCTAAGAAATCGAAGCCTTCCTCTCTTGCCACCTTTGCAAAATCGGAATACATGCTTGACCATTCGTGATGCTCTCCCTTGACCGCGTCCGCCAGATTGTCCTGAGTGTCACCGTCTCCCGCAAGATATCTGAACCAGATCTCAGCGTGCTCCTTTTCGTTATCGGCAGTCTCAGCAAATATCTGCGCTATCTCGACAAGCCCCTGGTCGCGCGCTTTCTTTTCGTACCATTTGTATTTAAGGTGCGCTCTCGACTCCCCCGATAAAGCCGTGTTGAGGTTGTCCTCGGTCCTCGTTCCCTTCAGAGCTTCAATACCCTTGCCGTCTTTTGTGTAAATCTCCATAAGCATCTCCTTTTTTTAGATTGTAGATGATTATTGTACGGAGAAAACAAATTTTATTCAGAAATTTATAAAAACTTGACAATTCGCGTATTAAGTATTATAATAGATAAAAAGAACTAAGGAGACGGATATGAACAGAATAGCCAGCTTTTCGGTTGACCACGACTTTATAAAAAAGGACATTTACATTTCTCGAATAGACGGAGATATTACTACCTACGATATGCGCACTCGTATTCCCAATGCGGGAGACTATATGGACAACGTGACTATGCACTCACTTGAGCATATGTTCGCGACTTATATAAGAAATTCGGACATAGGCGGAAGCGTTATATATTTCGGACCTATGGGATGCAGAACGGGATTTTACCTTTTGGTAAGAGACGAGCGCCCCGAGACGGTCCTTGAAAACGTAATTACCGTTCTTGAAAAGATAGTCTCGCACGACGGTGAGATGTTTGGAGCTACGCGCAAGGAGTGCGGAAACTACCGCGAGCTTGACCTCGATGCCGCAAAGCGCGAGGCGAGGTCGTATCTTGAGGAGCTTAAGGGAAGAAAACACGATTTTATCTATCCCGAAAAATAAACGAAAAAAAGCACAGAACGCTTTTTGCTTCTGTGCTTTTTTATTCTTCTGTAAATTACTTATTTTCGTTCTCGCACTGCTGATTAGCTATGCCGCAGCTGGTCTTGCAAGCGGACTGGCAAGAAGTCTGGCACTCGCCGCAACCGCCGTTCTTTGCGCTGTCGCACATATTGCGAGTTTCGATAGTTTCGATATGTTTCATGTTAGTAATCCTCCGTAAAATATCGTATTTAATAAAAACATTATATCACTTTCTCGGCTTAAAGTCAATAGCGACCGAAAAAAAACCTTTATTTTTTTCAATATATCGTTTTTTGTAGACAAAAAGCTGTTTTTGTGGTATAATAAAATAAATATGTTTATTTTTAAACGGAGATAATATGAAAATTAAGATGTCACTCGTATGCGCCCTACTTGCGCTTGCGATGCTGTTTAGCGGTTGTGCGAAAGAAAAGCAGCCAAAAGAACCGCCGCCCTATACCGTAGAACCGACAGAGGATATAGACGACTTTGAAATTGCCGACATACTTGACCTCAAGCATACTCTGCGCGTAGGTGAGGACGGAAAATTCCGCGTGCTGGTTATATCCGACGTTCAATGCACGGGTATGACTCTTCCCGAATTTATCAAAAACAATATAAAAACGCTCGTTGACAGAGAAACTCCGCAGCTTGTGCTGTTCCTCGGTGACAACTCCTTCAATATAACGAGTGAGGAGGAGATGTATTCCTATCTGACGGATATGACCTCTTACGTCGAGGAAAGAAAAATACCGTGGGCGCACGTGTACGGTAATCACGACGACGAGAATGCCGCGCTTGACAAGGTAGTACAGCAAAGAATATACGAAAGCTTTGACTATTGCGTATCGCGCTACGTTGAGGCTGACGTTTACGGAGTCGGTAATTACGTTTTGCCCGTGCTTGCGTCGGACAGCGACGAGGTCGCGTTCAACGTGTTCGCCTTTGATTCGGGCTCTTATCTTTCGGCAGAAGAGATAAACGAGATCATCCCCGACGCGTCTATGTACCCCGGATATTACGAGGGCACTTACGATTATATAAGACAAAGCCAGATAGATTGGTACGAGCAGACCTCCGAGAAAATGGAAGAATATTACGGCAAAAAGATCCCCGCTATGGCGTATTTCCACATTCCGCTTCAGGAAAATTACCTTGCGTGGCTCAACAGAAGCTCCCTTGGCTTTGAGGGAGAGAAGAGAGAATATATTGCGGCGTCTCCAATAAATTCGGGACTGTTTAACGCTATGATCGAAAGAGGTGACGTCAAAGCGGTAGTCACGGGACACGATCATACCAACGACTACGCGATAGAGTATCGCGGTATCAAGCTTTGCTCTGCGGCGACGGTCGGAAATCACTTTTATTATGACGACGATATGATAGGCGGTCGCGTGTTCGTTTTCGACGAGAACGACGCGGAGAATATAACGACCTATATGTCTTATATAGGTGAGCATAACGGACGTATAGATGCTGTCACGCTTGCGCTACCGTCGGGTACGGCTCTCGATTTTGAGACGGACGGGGATAATTTTGTTTCCGCTCTCTACGGCTCGCGCGAGGATTACCAAAGATATTACGAGTTGAAGCACGGCATCTTTGACGGAAAGGGCGTTGACGGAAGCCACGCGTTCGGAGTCACGAGAGAGGCGTATAACAAAGAATACAGTCAGAATACCATAGAGTGCAATCTTACTCTCAATACATCTGGAAGCATAGGCAAAAACAAATACGTAAAGGTATGGCTTGACCTTAGCGGTGAGAAAACCGCCGTTGACTTAGGTCGCGCAAGCGTCGGCGTCGTTATTGACAAGCAGCGCGGAGCGCCGCACGTCACGGGTGCTATTTCGGGAAATTCCGAATTTTATTATCTTGCCGACGGCTCGGATACGTGGGAAACATACTCAATGAAAAACGGAGAATTCGGCAAGGACGTTGGCGTTTCGGTCGAGGGCTTGAAGGGATATTTCGTCTTTACTATTGACGATATGCTTCAGACGTACACGCGAACACACGTTGGAGAGAATGACCGCATAACGGGCTTCTATATGCTGTTTACATTAGCAAACGAGAGTATGGTAAACGAGTACGTTTATATAGATGACGTTTCGTTCGTTGAAGATTTTCAAGATTGATTTTTTGAGGGGAACTTTCTTTCGTGAAAGTTCCCCTTTTATATAGGACACGGTTTTTCCACCTTTTTTTCGAAAAAGGTGGAGCCAAAAAACTTTTGGGCAGAAAAAGCTAAATGACAGGGTTAAAGAATAAATTATAGGCAAGCTCTGTACTGTCATTTGCAGCTCGTCACTCGTCGATCACAGGCTATTATTTCTCTTTTCATTTCCCCGATAAACCCTCATAAGCTGAGGTCTTATAAATCTTTGCACCATAACGGGAAGTATTTGAAGAAAAGCGTTAACAACGGCGACGGGCAGTGCGACCGTCAGACGCAGAGGCGCGGGACACGCAAGCAAGGTCAAAAATCCGAGCGGAACTGACCAGACGTGCATTACCTCGGCGTAGCAAGTCTCCTCCATAAACTTAAAAACGTATTCATTGTTACGAAGATCGGTTGCCCGCGACTTTGAAAACCCAACCAGAAGTCCTCCCGTTTCGGGTATCTTATCCTTCCAGCGTCTTATGCCGATACGCGAATAAAGCCTTTTCTCCCAAGGAAAGCTCGCGTATCTTTTTTTTCGCGGGTCAAAATATTTTTTTGGCAGCGCATACCTCGTAAAGAGAGCCGCCGCCGCGTCAGCCGCTATTGCGACGGCAACGCCAACGACTATCCATAAAAGCATTTCTGCGTGAGAAATATCTGGAAGCGGAGTAACGAATGCCGCGTTGGCGGCAAAAATAAGCGCCATACAGGCAAAAATAGCTATAACGTAATATCTGAACATATTACTCCCCCGTTGCGTACTCCAGCTTTTTTTGATATATCTCTTCGTATTTTTCGCAACACATACGGTAGTTCTCTTCCCTCATCTTGTTCACTCCCTGCCGTCTTGAAAGCGTCGTGTCGGGATATATCGGCTTCATTATATGAACGGTCATATACTTTATCTCTATACCGTTTGCGTCATACTCACCCGAACGTCGGAACGTTATAAACATCGGCACTACGGGCACTTTATTCATAACGGCAAGCGAGAATGCTCCGTCCTTAAAGGGTCGCGGCTTTTCGTAGTTCCACCACATAGCCTGCTCGGGATAAACGAGAATAAAATGTCCTTTGCCGAGAAGCTGATTTACAGCTTCCATAAACTTTACTAAGGTCTTTCTGTTTGACGAAAGAGGAAGTGTATTGCAGTGGCGCAT
>JAZOON010000132.1:0-4795 GCA_045655045.1 Eubacteriales bacterium
GCCTCCGACTTTTTTTATTTTTTTCGTTTTTTGTTGGTAAATACATGTCTACTGTTCGAATTGTGAATGATAAAGTGAATAATAAAAGCCTTTCTGATTCATAAGAGCGTCATGATTTCCCTGTTCAATAACGTTTCCGTCCTTAACGACAAGTATAACGTCGGCGTTCTGTATCGTGGAAAGACGGTGCGCGATAACGAAGCACGTGCGTCCTTCCATAAGCGCGTACATCGCCTTTTGTATCTGCTGCTCTGTGCGTGAGTCAACGTTAGACGTTGCCTCGTCAAGTATGAGCATAGGCGTATCGGCAAGCATAGCTCTCGCTATGGTTATAAGCTGCTTGTGTCCCTTTGAAACGTTCACTCCGTCGTCGGAAAGCACCGTGTCGTAGCCGTCGGGCAGTGACTCGATATAATTGTGTATATGAGCCATTTTTGCGGCGTTTATTACCTCTTCTCGGCTCGCGCCCTCCTTGCCGTAGGTGATATTATCGTATATCGTACCGCAGAAGAGCCACGTATCCTGAAGCACCATCGTAAACGCGCCGCGAAGGCTGTCGCGCGTTACGGAGCGTATCTCGCTTCCGTCGATCCGTATCTCACCCGAGTTTACGTCGTAAAAGCGCATAAGAAGATTTATTATCGTCGTCTTACCCGCGCCCGTAGGTCCAACTATTGCAATAAGACTTCCCTTCTTTGCCTCTATAGACAGATTTTTTATAACCGTTCTCTCGGGAACGTAACCAAACGTAACGTCTCTTATATCGACCGCACCCTCGACGCTATCAAGCACCTCTGCGTTCTCAATGTCAAGAGGCTCGGGATCCGTATCCATAATAGCAAAGACCTTCTCCGCGGACGAGCAAGCGGACTGCAAGTCGCTGACTATATTCGCAAACTCGTTTATAGGTCCTGCGAATTTTCTTGAATACTGAACGAACGCCGAAACACCGCCCAAGGATATGGTGAATATCGCGGGGATCGCGGCTTCTCCCGCCTCGTTGAGCGTAAAGAACAGGAAGAATATTCCGCCAAGCATAGTAACCAGCGACAGCGACAGATTGTTGACGAAATTTACCGTAGGTCCAACCGTTCCCGCATAGTATTCCGCGGTATAATAAGCCTTGACTGCCTCGTCGTTTTTTTCGTCAAATCTCTTCGTTATAACGTCCTCTCTGCTATACGCGCGAATGGTTTTCTGTCCTGAAAGCATCTCCTCGGCG
Organism: Eubacteriales bacterium; assembly: GCA_045655045.1. GTDB lineage: Bacteria > Bacillota > Clostridia > Oscillospirales > CAG-272 > HGM12713. Next base: position 1,223 of record JAZOON010000132.1, read on the forward strand.
TAGCCGTTAAGCTCACCGAGCTTTTGCGAACGCTTACGGAACAGAGGACGCACTCTCGATGAACGGAATTTGGTATATCCTATCGACATCGGAACGGTAACGCAGAACACGAGCAAGAGCATAGGAGATATGCTCACCATCATAATAAGCGAGCCCACTACCGTCACAATACTTGCGCAAACCTGAAGCAGATCGTGCGACAGCGACGTGTTTATCGTGTCTATGTCGTAAGATATACGGCTGATTATCTCACCCGTCGCGTGGGTATCGAAAAAGGACACGGGCAGCTCCGTAAGATGGTCGAAAAGCTGCTTTCTCATAGAGTATATTATCTTCTGTCCGAGCTTTACCATCATTATCGCAAGCACGAACGAAAGCACTGCGGAAACCGCGTAAAATGCAAGCATCAGCGAAGTATATAAGAACACTCCGTCAAAATCAACTGCGCCGACTCCGGGCTCTATCGAATTTATCGCAAGCTCGGAAAGCTTGGGCGCTGCAAGTGCTAAGGTGTTTGACGTGATCATCAGCAAAAAGCAGATAACAAGCATCGCCTTATGCTCAAGAAGATATTTTGCCATTCTCTTAAGCACAGCCGCCTTTATTGCGCCCTTTCCGCTATACTGACCGTCCTGAAGCTCGCGTTTGAGCGACGGTCTTTCTTCTTTTATTTTCAGCTTTTTCAGTTTTTTCTTATCAGTCAAGGAAAGCACCTCCGATCTGCGAATCGCTTATCTCTCGGTAGACCTCACAGCTCTCCATAAGCTCCTCGTGAGTTCCCTTTCCAATGATCTCGCCCTCTTCAAGCACGAGTATAAGATCACAGTGCATAATGGAGCTTACTCTTTGCGCGACTATTACCGTCGTAACGTCTCCCATTTCCTCGCGTATAGCGCGGCGAAGCCTTGAGTCGGTCTTATAATCAAGAGCGGACGAAGAGTCGTCAAGCACGAGTATCTGGGGATTTCCCGCAATAGCGCGGGTTATAAGCAGTCTTTGACGCTGTCCTCCGCTAAGATTAGTTCCCTTGGAGTTGAGCATATGGTCGTAGCCGTCGTCAAACGCCTCGATAAATTCCTCGGACTGCGCAATTCTCGCGGCTCTGCGCATATCTTCCTCGTCAATTCCGCGACCGAAATCGATGTTGTCTCTTATGCTTCCCGCGTATATAAAGTCGTTTTGCATAACCACGCCGAACATAGAATTAAGCTCCTCGTGCGGTATGGTACGTACGTCTCTGCCGCCAACTCTCACGTTTCCCTCTCTTACGTCGTAAAGCCTCATAAGGAGCTGCATAAGCGTAGTCTTTCCGCTTCCCGTTGCTCCTATTATTCCAAGACTTTGTCCTTTATCAAGAGAAAAATCTATACCCGATAGGTTGTCCTTTTTACCGATATAAGAAAAGCTTACGTTCTCAAAGCGGATAAGCGCGTCGTCGCTGACGGGCGGGTATACGCTCTCGTCTGCCACGGTGAGGTCCGCCTCGGTATTTATCACCTCAAAAATTCTCTGCGCCGATGCCGAGCCCTTAGAGGAATGAACGAATATACGGGTAAGGAATATCATAGCGTTTGAGATCATGGTAAAATACTGAATAAACGCTATTATCTTTCCCGTCTGCGAAAGATCGCCGTTAACGCGAAAAGCTCCGACAACGATTACCGATACAAGTCCGAAATTAAGGAAGAAGGTAACCAGAGGATTGGAAAGCGCCATTGTTGAGCTTGCCTTCTTTTCGTCGGCTACGAGCTGACGGTTGGTCGCATCGTATCTTCTTTTTTCATAATCAACCTTGGAAAGCGCCTTGATGACTCTTATGCCCTGCGCGTCCTCTCTGACGACTCTTATCATACCGTCCACGGAGCGCTGAGTTTTTTTGAAGAGCGGAACGCCCTTTTTGGTTATAAGCGAAACGGATATTCCTATAAGCGGCAAAACGATAAGCATTACCAGAGTAAGCACGGGATCAAGAAAGACGGTTATCAGTATGCCTCCGACGAGAAGGATAGGCGCGCGCACACCCATTCTCATTATCATACCTATAAAGTGGTGAACGTGATAGGTGTCTGACGTAAGCCTCGATTCAAGACTTGGTATGGTAAACTTATCTATCTGCGCGGAGCTCAGGCGCATAGTACGGTCAAACAGCTCGTGGCGTATTTTCTGCGTGGTGTTTCTCGCGACCTTTGCCGCCATTCTGTTTGCGATTATGTTTCCAAAGCAGGCAAGGAGAGCGCATACTATCATAAATACGCCCCACATTATTATTTCCGTCACGGTATTCTTCGGAACGACCTTATCAAGAATGTGTCCCAGAACGTACGGAATGGCAAGCTCTATAAGCGATGACGTTATCTTAACGGTAAGCGTAAGAACGATAAACCACCTCATAGGCTTCATATACTTAAACAACGATTTCATAGTGTCCTCAATCCATTATCCTTATCGAAAATTTGTTCTTTTCCGCCTTAGCTCCCCGAATTTCAACGACGTATTCAAGCTCAAGGCAGCCGTTCGTATCAATGCTGTTTTTTACGTTCAGTGTTCTGACACAGACCTCAAACGGCATATACGGTGTCTGATAAACACAATGATGTCTTTTTCCTTTTTCAAAAACAAGAGCCGTTGAGACCGCTCCCGTTCTCGTCATAGTAATTATTCCCGTATCCCTCATATCAAAGGATATCTCCGTCAGCGAGCCCTCCATTCCCGTGACCTCCGTCTCACGGTAAGAGACGGTCGCTCGGTTTCCCTCAACGCGAAAAGCTCCCACAGTCTTTATCTGCATCTTCTCGGGCTCAGTGTCCGAAGCAAATATCTTTTCTAAGAATTCCTCCTCGTTTTCCTCGGAAAACAGTGAGGCTTCGACCTCGTATCTGACGGAATTTATAAAAATCCTTATTTCCCTCTCGGCAGACATTTTTCTCCCCCTTTCGCCAACAAAACTCCATCTTATATTTTATCACCTTAAGAAAAATTTGTCAATACAAGACGTTTGATATTTTTTAAAAAAATTTTCTACATAATATTAAAATTATTGACAATAAGCTTCAAATGTGGTATAATTCTTTATATTGTTGTTTTATTGGAAATACTCGCAAAATACATAAATGAAAGGTAAAAAAATGATCTGGTCAAAAGAAGAAACTCTTCCAAGAGAAGAAATAGAAAAATTGCAGCTTGCAAGGCTTCAGGAGACGGTGAAAAGAGTTTGGGAAAGAGTACCTGCGTACAGAAAGAAGATGGAGGACTCAGGCGTTACTCCCGACGATATAAAAACGCTCTCCGACCTCTCAAAGCTCCCCTTTGTAACCAAGCAGGATATGAGGGATAATTACCCCTTCGGTCTTTTCGCGGTAGACAAGGACAGCCTTGTGAGAATACACGCGTCGAGCGGTACGACGGGTAAGCCTACGGTCGTTGGATATACTCAAAAGGACCTTGAGACGTGGACGGAATGTGTTTCCCGTATAGCCTGTATGGGAGGCGCAAGCTCTCACGACGTGGCTCAGATATGCTTCGGCTACGGAATGTTCACGGGGGCGCTCGGTCTGCACTACGGTCTTGAAAATA
>JAZOON010000133.1:0-7254 GCA_045655045.1 Eubacteriales bacterium
TTCGAAAAAAAGGTGGACGCGTCCCCCGCGTCCCCGCATCCCTGCGTCCCCCGCGTCCCCGTAAAAAAGAGGAACCTTCCCGAAAGAAGGTTCCCCTCAAAAATTCATTCAACTCGCCAATATATCCGTTAACCGCAGCAGCAGAACAGAAGGATGAGAGCTATGATGATGAGCCAGATGGTGCTGTTATCGAAAAGGTTGCAAAGACAGTTATTCATAATGTGCCTCCAAAAGAGTTTTTATATTGAGAGCCTTGGGGCTTCTCGATATTATCTTATGTGGGGCGCATAAAAATGGTTACACTAATAACTAATAAATTATTTTCTTCCCGTCGATCCAAAGCCGCCGTCCTGACGCTCGGTTTCGTCAAGCTCGTCCACCACGTCAAAGCTCGCGGCGGAGTAGGGTGTGAACACTATCTGCGCTATTCTCTCGCCAAGCTCTACCGTTTGCTCAGCCGCGCCGTGGTTGTGCAGAGCGACCATGATCTCTCCTCTGTAGTCGCTGTCGATAACGCCCACCTTATTTGCGGGCGCAAGTCCGCGCTTGGTGGCAAGACCGCTTCTTGCGTATATAAGTCCTACGTACCCTTCGGGGATCGCCATAGCAATACCCGTATGCACAAGCGCGGTTTCTCCCGCGCGTACCGTTACCGCCTCACAGGAATACAGGTCAGCGCCCGCCGCGCATTTTGAGCCGTAGGTAGGAACGGTTGCGTTTTCGCAAAGCTTTTTTATCTTCATTGAAAAGTTCATTTTTTATTCCTCTTTACAGTTTATTTGAATATATGATACCATAAGCGGAGTACTTTGTCAATAAAAAATCGCCCGACATCGCGGACGATTTTTTATATTACTTTGCTACTACGATGTAGAGCACTACTACTACGATAGCGAAAACGAAAGACAAAGCGGTCGTGATCTTCGCGAGCATTTTATCTCTGCTCTTGCTCTGTCCCTTTGCAAAAAAGGTCTCTGCCGCGCCTGCGATAGTTCCAGAAAGTCTCTTGTCCTTACCGGACTGAAGAAGAACTAAAGTAACCAACACAAGAGCCATAACGATAATAACGATACCGAGAATGGTCTCCAAAACTCCCATTATAACACCTCCAGAATAGTTTTTAACGCCGCGTGCACGGCGAAAACAGTCATTAACGGATATATTCTACCACAAATAAAGAAAAAAATCAATAGTTATTTTAACTTTTTTTATTTTTTTAAGAAATTATTGTTTCGTTAGCCACGTCTTACCGCTCCGACGGTAAAGCAAACGCTAAACGCGAGCACGTCCGCGGCTACGACGGTAGGACCTACGGGAGTGGAAAATACTATAGACGCGACGATACCGCCCGCCGCGCAAGCGACGGATATGACGGCAGCCAGCGCAGTAACTCCCTTGAAGCTTCTGCATACTCTCATAGCCGAGAGGGCGGGGAAGATAACGAGCGCGGAGATAAGGAGCGAGCCGACGAGGTTCATAGCAAGCACGATTATAACGGCAATGACCGTTGCAACGAGCAGGTTATAAATGCCCGTTCTCAGACCTACCGCGTGCGAAAAGCTTTCGTCAAAGGTGACGGCGAATATTCTGTTGTAAAACAGGATAAAGAGCGTGATGACCGCTACGGACATTATAAGGCACACAAAAAGGTCGGTGCTTGAAAGGTTGATTACAGACGCCGAGCCGAAAAGCGTGGAGCATACGTCGCCCGCTACGTTGGCTGAGCTTGAAAAAACGCTCATAAGAAGATATCCGAACGCAAGCGCGCCCACTGATACCATAGCTATAGCCGCGTCTCCCTTTATTTTTGTGCTTTGTCCCGTTCGCAGAAGCAGCACGGCTGTTACAACCGTCACAGGGAGAACGAGCAGAATATTGTTTGACAGCTTAAGAACGCTTGCTATCGCTACCGCACCGAAAGCGACATGAGAAAGTCCGTCGCCTATAAACGAGAAGCGTTTCAGTACGAGTATCACGCCGAAGAGTGCGGAGCAGAGCGCGATCAGCACGCACACGATAAAGGCGTACACTACGAAATCGTATGAAAAATACTCAAGAAGAGATAATTTGTCACTCATCGCGCGCCTCCTTGAAGGGGAATACGTCACTTTTCTTATACTCTGCGACCGACGAAAAGAACTCGGGGTGCGCGCCCATATAAAGAACGCTCGTTGCGTATTTGAGCGCCGCGCCAACGTCGTGCGTTATCATTATAACGGTCATACCCGCTTCGCTGTTCAGATCGCGGATTATACCGTACATTTCCTCGGTGGACGCGGGATCAAGTCCCGAAACGGGCTCGTCGAGAAGCAGAATGTCCTCTGCGGCGCACAGTGCGCGTGCGAGAAGCACGCGTTGCTGCTGACCGCCCGAAAGAGAGCTGTACGGCTTGTCTGCAACGTGTTCAATACCAAGCCTTGAGAGATTTTTTTTCGCGAGCGTACGGTGTGCTTTCCCAAAGAAAAATCCTTTTCCGAGTCTTCCGACGCATCCCGAAAGCACGACCTCGAGTGCCGTCGCGGGGAAATCCTTTTGATGCTCACTTTGCTGGGGGAGATAGCCGATATTCAACCTTTTTTCACCGTCTTCCCACTCTATCTGTCCGCCGTCGGGTGCTTTAAGTCCGAGAAGCGCCTTCATAAGAGTCGTCTTTCCCGAGCCGTTATCGCCCACGATGCAGAGATAATCTCCCTTATTTACCTTAAAATCTATATGCTCGCACACCGTCACTCCGCCGTAGCCGAGAGAAAGCTGCTTGCAGTTTATCTGATACATACAATATCCTCTTAATTTTTGAAAATTTCCTCGAGAGCCGAAAGGTTCGCCCTCATTATATCAAGGTACGACGCATCGCGAAGCTCCTTTTGAGAAACGGATTGCATTGAGTCAAGGCTCACCGCGCTCACCCCCGAGCCAACCGTTCTCAATACGTTGTCAACGAGAGCCTTGTCGGGAGATTCCGTCGTGAAAATAGATCCCGTGGACGAGCTCTTGATTCGATTTGTCAATTCAACGACCGTTTGCATATCCGCATCCTTTTCTGCAGAACAACCCTCGTAGGCGGCGTAGTAGTCTATGCCGTAGTCCTCAAGCAGATAGACGAACGGAAAGCGGTCGGCAAATATCAGGGGCTCGTCAATACTTTTTGACAGTTCTTCCATTCCCTGATTTATTGAATCAAGCTCCTCAACGTATTTTTTTGTATTCTCGGAATAATTGTCCGCCCCGTCGCTGTTGAGCGCGGAGAGGGTATCCCGTATCGCCTCGCACGCAATTATGGCGTTTTTGAGAGAAAGCCACAGATGCTCGTCAAAGGCTTCGCCGTGAGCGTGCCCGTGGTGGGAGTGATCCTCGGCAAGGCTGTCGGCGCAGACCTCGCGCAACGTTATTCCGTCAAGCTCGGAGAGCTTTATCGCGACCGTATCCTCGGAAATGGATTGCTCCACCCAAGCGTCCGACTCTCCGCCAACGTAAATTATCACGTCGCTCTCACGTATTGCCGCCGCGTCGGCAAAGGACGGCTGGAAGCTGTGAGTGTCAGTACCGTTTTTTACCAAAAGCTGAATATTTACGTTGCCCGTATCCGCTACGATATTCGTCGTCCAATCATATAGCGGAAATATCGTACATACGACGTTTATTCCGTCACCGTCCTCCGACCTTGAGCAACCGAAAAGGAACGGCGTAGATAGGATGAGCGCGCACGCAAGCAACGCCGCGCACAAGCTCCTTATAACTTTTTTCATTGTTTTTATTTCTCCGTTTTTACTCGCTTGCAATCTCCGCATTTTCCGAAAAGCACCGTGGCTTCCTCGCTTACGCTGAAATCGCTCTTATCCATAACCGCGCCGATAAGCCTGTCGGATACGTCGTCGTCAAGGTGAATAAGCTTGCCGCAATCAAGACATTTGAGATGCAGATGACAGTCGCAATGCTCGCCCATAACTATCTGATACGCTGATTTTCTGCCGTTATCCTTGACGAAGCGTTTGACCGCTCCGTCCTCGACGAGATGCGTTATAAGACGGTATACCGTGCTTTTTCCGAGCGAATGCTCGCCGCACGTTTCCTTTACCTTTTCGTAAAGCTCGTCAACCGTATAAGCCTTGTCGCAGTTTTCTTCAAGTATTCTTTTGAGTATTTTTTTTTGCTCCGTTACGTATCCAGCCATACCGCGCCCCTCAAATTGAGAATAATTCTCAAATATTATACACGATAAATTGCTGTTTGTCAAGAGAGCGTTCATAGAAATTTTATCACGGGAATAAAATTATTGTTGACAATGCAACAAAAGTGTGATACAATATAGTTATCAAAACCGCGAAAAGGAGTTTTTACAATGGAATTAAACCGCATAAAGATAGTAGCCGATTCGTCAGCCGACCTCACGCAGCTTGACGGAGTAAGCTTTGAGAGCGTGCCGCTGAAGATAATAACCGATGAGAAGCAATACGTTGATAACGAGGAACTTGACGTATACGAGATGGTAGAGGAGCTTTCAAAATATAAGGGCAGGTCGTCTACCTCTTGCCCAAATGCTGATGACTGGCTCAGAGCCTTCGGAGACGCAGAGTGGGTATTTTGCGTAACTATAACGGGAACGCTTTCGGGAAGCTGTAATGCCGCGCGCGCCGCTGCGAGCATATACGAGGAGACATATCCCGACAGACGCGTATTCGTGCTTGATTCGCTTAGTACGGGACCTGAAACCGCGCTTATGATAGATAAGATCCGTGAGACGGTATTATCGGGTGCGGATTTTGACGGAGTGTGCGAAGCCGTTTCGTCATACTCAAAAAGCACGGGGCTTCTCTTTATGCTTGAATCTATGAGAAATCTTGCCAATAACGGACGCGTAAGTCCGATCGTGGCGAAAATGGCGGGAATACTCGGAATAAGAGTCGTTGGAATGGCAAGCGAGCGCGGAGATCTTTCCGTTCTTGACAAATGTCGCGGCGAGCTTAAGGCTTTGGAAGCGCTTGTTGCGCATATGAAGGAAATGGGCTTGGAAAAGGGAAGGGTGTGGATAGCCCATTGCTTTAACGAGGACGCCGCAATGTCACTTAAGAATATGATAAAAAAGGACTTTTCTAAGGTTAAGGTGAAGCTCTACCGTTGTCGCGGATTATGTAGCTTTTACGCGGAACGCGGCGGCTTGCTCGTAGGATTTGAGAAGGCGTGATATCATAGATTACCGATCGAAAAAAGAAGACGGAGAGCGCAAACACTCTCCGTTCTTTTTTTGTCTGTTGGCAACAGTATTAAAAAAATCAGTCAGCAGCGATTTCAGCCGCAACCTCTTCAGCCTCGTCTATAGCCTCGAGAAGGTCGAGTTCAGCCTCTGCAAGCTTCTTTTTCTTCTTTTTGCGAGCAACTACCAATACTACAATGGTGGTAACGGTTGCAACGACTGCGGCAGCCGCAGCGGCAATAATGATGAGCTTCTTGGTGTCCTTCATTTTTTTATCCTCCTTAATTTATTTCAACGTTCTGTACGTATCATAACGGTATACGTTTCTGAATTTATTATACCATAGTTTACTTGGAATTGTCAACGGTTTTAAAAGAAAAAACGAAAGAAAAGTTTGCTTGACTTTATGGAGAGAATATGGTAGAATATAGACAACAAAAATAGGGAGAAGGGTATGGCAAAAAGGAACAGAGTTCAAAAGAGCGAAATTAACCCCGTTCCGCTTTACAGATCGTACGGCGTTACGAAAAAAGAGGGTTTTTTCGCTAAACTAAATAACGTTATCGCAGCTGTACTTGCGGCGATCCTTTTTGCGTTGCTTTTCGTAACGTGGGGGTTGGGCATTTACATACTGATAGGTATGCTTGGTACTATAGGCATCGCTTTTGCTGTAGTCTCGGTTGCGGCGTTCGTTTATATCAAGTTTTGCAGAAAGCTCAGGAAAAGAGTTAAATTTTTGAGACGTTTGAGAAAATACTGTAGGAGAATGGGATATACGCTGAAATTTCACAGGGGCTTTTTTGCTGCGCTGAAGCTGAACGGGCAGGGAATTGATTTTACCGTAGATACGGGTAAAAAGCTTTGGACCGTAAGATTTTTCACGCCCAAAAAGCATTTGAGCCACGTTATCTTTGAGGACAAGAAGCACGTGGGCGTAAAGACGAATATAACGAAAAGTCATTTTAAATTCGTGCTTGGATTTAATAACCCAAAATACAGTCAATTTGAATACAGATACGACGAATGCGTGGAGACCGAGGGAAGAAAAACTGCAAGAGCGCTGATAATCAATCCCGTTCCGCACGAGGTATTTAAAAAGGACAGCGACGGTGCGGTGATACCGATAGGAACGGGCGAGAGACTTTTTGGATATATTATGTTTACGGGCTCGGGATTTCTGGAACATCTTGCACGAGATGACGATGCGCAATAAAATATTTATAATTTTGAAAAGCACTTGACAATTTGCCAAATGCGTGATATAATACTGTGGTGTGAAAAGTGAGACGCGGCTCAGCTTGGGGACGTTTCCGAGCGCCGACAAAGGTCGGAAGAAGCGAGGAAAAAGGAGTGGCAGTGACTTGCCGATTGGCAAGAGACAACGCAGACAGAGGCTTAGTCACAACAGGGAGAGCGCGTAGCGCAAAAAATTAAATATCGAGGTGTGGCTCAGCTTGGTAGAGCGCTACGTTCGGGAACAAGTGGTCGTCCCCCCATCCCCGCTTTGAAAAAGCGAGGAAATGCGGTCAAAAAGCGAGGAAACGAGAGCTTTGCACCTTTACCCCATCGGTCAAAATGGGGTTTGACCACAATTTTGACCAGAATTGAAAATCTCATATTTTTACCATCGAGGTGTGGCTCAGCTTGGTAGAGCGCTACGTTCGGGACGTAGAAGTCGCAAGTTCGAATCTTGTCACCTCGACCAAAAAACAACCGTTTTCAAGGTGTTTTCACCTTGGTTTCGGTTGTTTTTTTATGCTTTCTGCACAAACGGGCATTTTTTTGACCACAATTTGACCAGAATTGTTTTTGCTATTTCTTACCATATTTGAGTGCTTGGCTCTCCAACCGTCAAAATCGATGTTTTTATACAGGTTCGAACGCTTTTCAGCCTTCAGCTTCTCACTCATGCTTCGAAAAATATTGTAGTCGAGAACGTATATCAGAAGTCTCCGTTCAAACCAATTTATTATGTTGTAGTTTCTCGGATATCCGTTATCCCTTATGTCTATCATAGTCACAAGCAGATAGTCCGGATGTACCGTTGGGTATATACTCATTAC
>JAZOON010000134.1:0-1687 GCA_045655045.1 Eubacteriales bacterium
CAAAGGTCATGTGCCTCCACTTTTTTTCGAAAAAAGGTGGTAAAACCGCACCCCCGCATCCCCGCATCCCCGCATCCCCGCGTTACCGCGTCCCCCGTGCCCCCCGCGTTACCGCGACAAAATACTGCAAATGACTTGACAAATCCCTTGTTATAGTGTAAAATATACTTACCACTTCGGATTTCATAATTATTATTTCCTCACCAAGAATAAGAAAGAGGTAAAGTATGAGTTATCAGATATTCAACCGACTTTTGTCAGAGCGTGAGACCACCGTTTACAGAGTGGCAAAGGAGACGGGCATACCCGCGTCAACGTTCACCGATTGGAAGAACGGCCGCTCCGTCCCCAAGGCTGACAAAATGATAAAAATAGCAAATTTCTTCGGAGTAAGCCTTGACGCGCTTCTCGGAGCTGAGGGCGCAGAGCCTACGGGTACTGCGTTTGAGAGGGGCGGAAAGCTCGTTCCCATAATCGGTGAGATACGCGCGGGCTCGCCTATCATCACCAACGAAACGCTCCTTGGCAGAGAGTACGCCGACGTTGACGACGCGGACGAATATTTCTATCTTAAGGTGCGCGGCGACAGTATGAAAAATATCGGTATGATAGACGGCTCTATCGTCCTTTTCCGCAAGCAGCAGTACGCTGAGGAAAACGACGTCGTGGCGTGCCTTGTCGGCGGAGACAGCGCAACGGTCAAGCGCTTCAGCCGCTCTCGTAAAAACGTATATCTGCTCCCCGAAAACGAGGACTACTCCCCCATTCACCTCACCACGGACGATTTTGAGTCGGGCGAGGCGCGCATACTCGGAGTAGCCGTAGAGATAAAAATAAAGCTGTGAGGAAATAACGTGATAGTATTAAGTACGGAAAATCTTTGCCTGTCGTTCGGCGTAAAGAGCGTGCTTGAGGGCGTGTCCTTTTCCGCGGACGAGGGCGACAAAATAGGTATAATCGGCTCTAACGGCTGCGGAAAATCAACGCTTTTCAAGCTCATACTCGGCGAGCTTGAGCCTGACGCGGGCGGTGTTCATATATCCAAGGAAAAGACGGTGGGAATACTGCGTCAGGACGACGCTTTCGCGGAATTCGTCGGAGAGGACGGAGAGGCGAGCGCGCTTGAAATAATGTATAATTCCTTTCCCCACCTGCTTGCCGCCGAAAAGCGACTTGCAGCTCTTGAGGAAATGCTCGGCGCCGCTGAGCCCGACGGCGAGAGAAGCAGAGAGTCGCTCGCTTCGGAGTACGCCGCGCTGAACGAAAAATTCATACGCGACGGCGGTCTTGAATTTCGCTCCCGATGCGCGTCAACGCTTGCAAAAATGGGCTTTGACGCCGAGACGGCGAATCGCGCGTTTTCAACCTTCAGCGGCGGTCAGCGCACCCGACTCGCGCTCTGCCGAGAGCTTTGCCGCGAGCCTGATATACTTATGCTCGACGAGCCCACCAACCACCTCGATATGGAAACGCTTTCGTGGCTTGAGAGCTTTCTTTCGACCTACAAAAAATGCGTGCTCGTCATTTCCCACGACCGTTATTTTCTCGACCGCGTGACGAACAAAACGCTGTGTATCGAAAACCGCAAGGCGAAGCTTTATAACGGTAACTACACCCGAAGCGCGGAGCAGAGAAAAACCGACCGTGAGATATGGGAGCGGCACTATAAAAATCAGCAAAAGGAGAT
>JAZOON010000135.1:0-9144 GCA_045655045.1 Eubacteriales bacterium
CGAAGCGAGAAATATCTTTTTGTCAAGCGACCTTTCTACCGCTTCCATATCAATAGCTCCGCCGACGGTGGGTATCTTCACTATCTCAAATCCGTCCGCCGCAAGCGCGTCAAGCACTCTTGACGTTGCGGGATGCTCTGAATCCGTAGTCAGTATTCTTAGCGCGTCACGGCGTTTTTTTGCGTACGCAGTTCCGAAAAGCGCTAAGGACGTTGCTTCCGTTCCGCAGGACGTAAATACGACCGTCCCCTGCCCCTTTCGCACGCCAAGCGCTGAAAGTATTTGCTCTCTGGCAGTTTTTATAAGCTTTTCCGAGTGCTGTCCGAGCGTATGCAGCGACGACGGATTTCCGTAATGCTCCATAGCGGTATTCACGGCGTTCTTCGCCGCAACACTGAGCGACGTCGTCGCGCTGTTATCAAGATAAACCGTTCTCATCATCTGAACCTGAATGCGTCAAGAATTTTTTCCACGTCGTCCGTATGCGAGTCAAATCTGTCTTCGGGGGCTGTATACGTTACGGAATAAACTCTGTCGTTATAAACGAGTACCGTTTGCATAACGGTAAATCTTACTCCGCCGTACTCTGCCGAATACGAATAGCTTATCGCATCCTTGCCCGCGACCTGCGTGTCCGTCGTTCCAATAAACGCGTATCCCGAAATAGAGTCCTCGTATTTCTCCTTGCAATACTCAACGTATTCCTCAGCACTCATAACTCCGTCGGGAATATAAGCCGTTACAGTTACGTTAGGTCTTCCGCTCTCGTCAACGTACGCCACGGAAGTGTTGCTTTCCGAATCGCATATCCACGACGTAGGAACGTACAAGCGATACTCAATATCGTTATTCGACGCTATTTTCATTCCCTCGGGAGTCTTTTTATCGGTAACGCAATCGTTCCTTACCTCTCCCTTTTCGCAAAGCTCGAACACGTCCGCCATTTGAGTAAACTGCGTGTTATAAGTCTCAAAGACCTCGGTAGGACAACGGAAGGACAGCACTATGAAATCTCCGCCGTGCTTGACGAAGATCTGTCTGAAGGTAAAATCCCGCTTCTCAAACTCAGCCTCGAACGTTATCTCTACAGCGTCCTCTCCGCCAAGCACCGTAGGCGTTACCTCTCCGTCAAAGTCAAAATCCTCATGTATTGCGTTATAGCCATCGATGCAATCACTGACGTACGACTCAAGGCTTACCCCGTCAGGCGCAACAAAATAGCGAGCTGAAACCGCGATATTGTCAGTACCCGCGTAAAATGCGCCCGATATACCGCTTGACGTATTATTTGTCCACGCCTTGGGCGCGTACAGTCTGAACGGCTCTCCCTCAAGTGAAACCAGCTGCATTCCCTCGGGAGCGTCACTCTTGGCGCAGCCGACTATTCCAAAGCACATTATTATCGCCGCCAAAACGGCAAAAATTCTCTTAAACATTGAAAATTCCTTTCAAAAATCTACTTTAACTTAAAGTATAACACAGTTGACAAAACGTTTCAACAGTATTTTGTAAACATTTAGGAAATGAGTCGGGAAGTTAAATTGCCGCCTCTTATCACAAAAAGCTTTCGGGGAAGCCTCCTCAAAAGGAAGCTCCCCCGTGTAACGTCAACAATCACAATTTTTCAGGATAAACACCGCTGTCGTGAAGCTTTTTAAGCTCCCCTGTGACGTAAGGCTTGTCCTCTCTGTAGGTAACGCCAAACCATACGCTGTCGGTGGTAAGCACGTCTATTTTAAGCTTTCCGAGCTTAATAAGATCATCAACCATAGTCGGGAGCGCGTACTCAGCCTTGATATTTCCCTCTTCTATTCCACGAAGAAAAGAATTAAACTCAGCTTCCATATCGTCGAATATACTTGAGTCAAAGCCCCACAAATTCATAGATACGGGAAGATCACCGTCAAGTATACCGCTCTCAGCATCGCTGATAACGCCGTCCTTGTCAACGACAATGCTATAGGTCTCCTTAACGTCGGACAGGTAACCGTCAACCGTACTGCAAATACCTCTCGTTACCGAGCCGTTAAGGCTGACCGTATTTTTAAGTCTGTACGCGACCATAGCGCCCTCCTTATCGGAGAGAGAAACGAGCTTTTTATGTATTTTTTCAAAAGCATCCGCACCGTAGAAATCGTCGGCGTTCAGCACCGCGAACGGCTCGTTTATCACGTCCTTTGCGCAAAGGACCGCGTGTACCGTACCGAATGGCTTTACCCTGTCGGCTGGGATCTTATAGAACGTTGGTATACTGTCAAAGTCCTGATAAACGCACGCGACCTCGGCGTTTACGTTTTCACAGAGCTTGTCTATTACCGCCTTATACTGAGGCTTTATAACGAACACAAGCTTATTAAAGCCTGCGCGAAGAGCATCGTAAATGGAGTACTGCATAAGCATCTCGCCGTTAGGTCCGATACCGTCAACCTGCTTATCTCCGCCGTAGCGTGAGCCAAGCCCCGCTGCCATAATAAGAAGCGTAGTTTTCATAATATATCTCCTTTGGGATTTTTACAACACTATTGTACCACACAAAGCAACATTTGTCAATACATTGGATACATTTTAGTCATATTTAGCGTATATTTCTGCGACAAAACTGATGCAAATATCTTGAAATTTTAAGGGTAATGTGGTATAATACTTAATAAAGGTCAGGTTACGAAAAGGCAGCCGAAATCGGCTGCCTTTGAATTATTTCAAATCTTCCGTCTTGAAGGTCGTATACCCCTCGTAATGATAGCTCGTGTCAATCCCCTTCATAAACACCTGACGGTCGTTTATCCTGTCCGTGAGAGCATTTTTCAAAATATGCTTTATCTCTATATCCTTTATCGGACTGCGCTCCATTGCAAGCAAATAATCTTCCTTGTCTATCAAGCTCCAGTCAACGACCATACCGATTTCCGTTTTCATAATATGGTCAAGCCAGATTCGGGTTGCGCGTCCGTTGCCCTCTCTGAAAGGATGAGCTACGTTCATCTCAACGTATTTCTCTACTATCTCGTCAAAGGTTGACTGAGGCATTTTATCTATATTTTCGAGAGCCATACCGAGGTACATCAAGGGAGCAAACCTGAAATTACCCTTTGCGATATTGACGGTCCGAACTTTTCCCGCAAAATCGTATATATCCGAAAAAAGGAAAGCGTGTATTTTTGAAAGCGCGTCAAAAGTTCCGGCGCTCAGTGACGAAAGAAAATCCGTTTCAAAAAGCTCGACAGCGCGAGTTTTGCTTATGCGTTCTTCCTCGCGGGCAAGCTCTGACGATGAACTTATCCCCAACTTGTTTTCAAGCATCGTATCTCTCCTTCCTATTTCATTTCTCCTGTTACATTATACCATAAAATCGGCTGAGTTTCAAGAGAAAGAGGAAAATATATAAAATAAAACCGCGCTTCGCGGCGGAGATGGGTTCGCGTGCGGGTAGCACGACAAAGGGACCGCCCTTTGGCAGTCCCTTTGTCGTGGCACCCGCAACGGGAATCGAACCCATAACTACCCCTTAGGAGGGGGTTATTATATCCATTTAACTATGCAGGCACGGTATTTGTAATTATACCACACAATAAAAATAATTTCAAGTCTTTTTGAAAAATTAGGAAAGGATTTATATATGGCAAGAAAAATTGCTTTCGTTATTTTTCTCATACTCTGCGTCCTTTGGACGTCGTTTATTTTTTCAAATTCCTTAAAGGACGCGACCGAGTCGGATTCCCAAAGCGCGGGCGTGACGGAAAAGATCAACGAGGTGGCGCAAGCCGTGGGAATCGACCGCGATATAACTCACTCCGAGGTTCGCAGTATGGCTCATTTCTCCGAGTTCGCTCTTTTGTCTCTTTTAGTGTCCGCGACGGTCTTGGTCGGGGTATATCCCTTTTTCAAGAAAAAACTCCTGTATTCCTTGCTCATTTTGGCATCGTCCGTCCCTGTTTGCCTTGTACTTGCAATCATCGACGAGCTTCTCCAAAACCTCTCAGACGGTAGGGCAAGTCAGGCAACGGACGTCCTTCTCGACACTCTCGGCGCTCTCTGCGGAGCTTTGGTATTCGCAGTGGCGTATATTATATTCTACAGCATTAAAGAAAAAGGCAAGGAGAAGAAAAAATGAACGTAAGATCTGCAAAGCACGAGGACTCAGAGCGCATTATGGAGCTTTTGCGACAGGTGAATTTGGTACACCATCTCGGTCGCCCCGACATATTCAAGCTCGGCACTAAATACACACCCGAAGAGCTTGACAAAATAATCGACGATAAAAGCCGACCTATTCTCGTTGCCGAGGACGGTAAAAAGGTGCTTGGCTACTGCTTTTGCGTATACCAACAGCATAAGGACAGCAATCTTCTGACCGATATAAAGACGCTTTATATCGACGACCTTTGCGTTGACGAGTCAGCTCGCGGCAAGGGAGTTGGAAGGGTGCTTTACGATGCGGCAGTTACGCTTGCAAAGGAAACGGAATGCTACAACGTAACGCTTAACGTGTGGTCGTGCAACGAAAGCGCGCTTCGCTTCTATGAAAAGCTCGGTCTTGTCCCCCAGAAGATAGGAATGGAAATGATATTGAAATAAAAAGTCGAAAATACTTTACATAAAGTAAAATTTATGATATACTATGAATATGGTAAAAATTATAAAAGCGAAGGAGCTTAAAATATGAAAACAGATATCGAAATCGCAAAGGAAGCCAAAATGCTTCCAATAACCCAAATTGCCGAAAAATTCGGCATTACCGACGACGAGCTTGAGCTGTACGGAAAGTACAAGGCAAAGATCAACGACGATTTTCTCAAGAGAATGGAGAGCCGTCCCAACGGTAAGCTCGTCCTCGTCACAGCTATCAACCCCACCCCCGCAGGCGAGGGTAAGACCACCACGTCCGTAGGACTTGGTATGGCAATGAACAAGCTTGGAAAGAACACGGTCATCGCGCTTCGCGAGCCCTCTCTCGGTCCTGTTTTCGGAGTTAAGGGCGGCGCGGCAGGCGGCGGATACTCGCAGGTCGTTCCTATGGAGGACATCAATCTCCATTTCACGGGTGACTTCCACGCTATCACTGCCGCTAACAATCTTCTTTGCGCTATGATAGACAATCACCTTCAGCAGGGCAACGAGCTTGGTATCGACCAGAGAAGAATAGTTTTCACTCGTGTTACCGACACAAATGACCGCGCGCTCCGCAACGTGACCGTAGGTCTTGGAACCCGCGTTGACGGTATTCCGAGACAGGATCATTTTATGATAACCGTTGCAAGCGAGATAATGGCTATACTTTGCCTTGCGGAATCTCTTGACGACCTCAAGAACCGTCTTGGAAACATTCTCGTTGCTTATACTTACGACGGACGCCCCGTTTTCGCTCGCGACCTTCAGGCACAGGGCTCTATGGCTACGCTTCTTAAGGACGCGATAAAGCCCAACCTCGTTCAGACGCTCGAAAACACTCCCGCCCTCATTCACGGTGGGCCTTTCGCTAACATCGCTCACGGCTGTAACTCCGTAAGAGCTACGAAGCTCGCGCTCAAGCTCGGTGAGTACACCATAACCGAGGCAGGCTTTGGAGCTGACCTCGGAGCTGAAAAGTTCCTTGACATCAAGTGCCGCAAGGCGGGACTCGTTCCCGATGCGGTCGTTCTCGTGGCAACCGTACGCGCGCTCAAGTACAACGGCGGCGTTGCAAAGCCCGATCTTGCAGTTGAGAACGTTGAGGCACTCAAGCGCGGAGCAGTAAACCTTGAGGCTCACATTGACAATCTCGGAAAGTTCGGACTTCCCGTCGTCGTAGCTATCAACCGCTTCGGTACGGACACCGACGCGGAGCTTGACTACGTTCGCAAGATATGCGAGGATAAGGGTGCGGAGTTTGCCCTCTCCGAGGTATTCGCAAAGGGCGGAGACGGCGGTATTGAGCTTGCAAAGAAGGTTATCACCGCTTGCGAAAAGCCCAAGGACTTCAAGTTTATGTACGAGTCCGATATGTCTATAAAGGATAAAATAAAGGCAGTTGCCACCAAGATCTACGGCGCGGCAGACGTCAAGTACGATGCGGCAGCGGCAAAGACCATTGCCGAAATAGAGGCTATGGACCCCAAGTACTCCACGTTCCCCATATGTATGGCGAAAACGCAGTATTCTCTCTCCGACGACGCATCAAAGCTCGGCCGCCCCGAGGGCTTTACCCTCACGGTAAGAGAGGTCAAGCTGTCTGCGGGCGCTGAATTTATAGTAGTCCTCACGGGCGCAATAATGACCATGCCCGGACTTCCCAAGAAGCCCGCCGCAATAAACATCGACGTTGACAACGACGGAAACATCACGGGACTTTTCTGATATGACCTTTGATATTGACGTTATCACGCTCTCTCCCGACGAGACGGAAAGCGTCGG
Organism: Eubacteriales bacterium; assembly: GCA_045655045.1. Lineage (GTDB taxonomy): Bacteria > Bacillota > Clostridia > Oscillospirales > CAG-272 > HGM12713. The sequence goes on from JAZOON010000135.1 coordinate 6,391, forward strand.
TGAAGCCTTGGCGAATACTCTGCTCGAAAATCCTTCCCTCCCTCGCTTCGTCGCCCTTTTCGGCGACCTTGGCGTTGGAAAAACAGCTTTCGTGCGAGGCTTTACCAAGCCCGTCGCGCCGAGCGCGAGGGTAAAATCTCCGACGTTCGCTCTGGTAAACGAATACAAGGGCGAGTCTCTTTCGGTCTTTCATTTCGATATGTACCGAATTGAGAGTGAGGACGACCTCTATTCGATAGGCTTTTACGATTACGCCGACAGAGACGGGGTGTGTCTTACGGAGTGGAGTGAAAATATCGAATACGCTCTCCCCGAGACTTATATTCGGGTGGAGATAACGAAAAACAGTGAGGAGAACACGGACAGCCGTCGCATAATTGCTTCCGTCGTAGGAATTTAAATGAAAATATTGGCTTTGGACAGCTCGGCTATCGCCGCTTCCGTCGCACTTTGCGATGGCGACAGACTTCTTGCCGAATACACGCTGAACAACGGAAACACGCACAGCGAAACGCTTCTGCCTATGGTCGAGGCTCTGCTTTCAAAATTTAATATGACGGCAAACGACGTAGAGCTTTTCGCAGCGTCCGCGGGTCCAGGCTCATTCACGGGCGTAAGGATAGGCGCGGCAACGCTGAAAGGACTTGCCTTTGGCAAGGACAAGCCGTGCGTTGAGGTGTCAACACTTGAGGCACTCGCGCAAAATCTGGTTATGTACAAGGGACTGATCTGCCCCGTTATGAATGCAAGACGCTCTCAGGTATACACCGCGCTGTTCCGTTCGGACGGACGGACGCTTACGAGGCTTTTGCCCGACAGCGCAATGGCAATATCGGAGCTTGACGAGCTTCTCTCAAAATACGGTGAGACTGTCGCGTTCTGCGGAGACGGCTACGCCGTAACGCTTGACGCGCTTGAAAAGACCGTCGCCGCGTACGTTCCCGACCGTCTGCGTCATCAGTCCGCGTATTCCGTAGCGGTGGTTGCGTATAGGCAATTCACCGAGAAAAAATTCGTCTCGGACGAGAAATTTAAAGTAACTTATCTGCGCCCCTCTCAGGCGGAGCGCGAGATGCTTGAAAAAAATAAACTTAAGGAAGAGGAAAACAAATGAAAATAGCAATAGGCTGTGACCACGCAGGTTACAATATAAAAAGTGCGGTTATAAAGCACGTCGAAGAAAAGGGATATGAGGTCGTAGACGTTGGAACGTACTCCACAGACAGCTGCCACTATCCCGTATACGCCTCCGCCGCTTGCAAGAAGATTCTTGACGGCGAATGTCAGCTTGGTATACTTATTTGCGGTACAGGCATCGGAATGTCCATCGCGGCTAACAAGCACAAGGGTATAAGAGCGGCTTGCTGCTCCGACGTATTCTCCGCAAGACTTACGCGCGAGCATAACGACGCCAATATGCTTTGCTTCGGCGAGCGTGTAGTCGGTATCGGAACTGCTATCGACCTCGTTGACGCGTTTCTTGATGCCGAATATCTCAACAACGGAAACCACGTAACGAGAGTTGCGATGCTTTCCGATATAGAAAATTCTCAGAACTGATCGTTTTTTAGGGAGGAAAAAATATGCTCAAAAAATTAGTCGGCGTACTGCGCGCCATAAGCGGAAAGGATCACCCCAAGAATTTCACCTCCGCCATAATTGCCGCAGCAGGTATGTCAGAAAGATTTGGCGGTGACGTAACCAAGCAAATGACCTCCCTTTGCGGTATTCCGCTACTTATCCACACTCTCAGAGCCTACGAAGACGCGGACTGTATACACGAGATAATTTTAGTTGCAAAGCCCAACGAGCTTCCCGCATGGAAAGAGCTTGTCAAGGAACATAACGTAACTAAGGTCGTAAATATCGTTGAGGGCGGATATACCCGTCAGGACTCCGTTCTCAACGGACTTGACGCGGTCCATAAAAAGTCAAAATTCGTGGCTATTGCCGACGGCGCGCGTTGTCTTATAACCCCCGAGCAGATAAAGCTCGTATGCCGCGCGGCGTACAAATACAAGGCGGCAACTGCGGCTCACCGCTCAACGGATACCGTCAAGATCGCCGACAAGAAGGGCTTTATCGACTCGACCGCCGACAGAGATACGGTTTGGCTTGCGCAAACACCGCAGGTATTTAAGACCAAGCTTTACCGTGCGGCGGCTTACACGGCGCTCAAGAAAAATCTTACGGTTACGGACGATAACTCCTTAGTGGAAAACGTGGGACACCCAATACGTTTGGTGGAGTGCGGAGCGCAGAACATCAAGATAACGACAAGAGAGGATATTGCCGTTGCGGAGGGCGTTCTCGCCGACCGCAAACGCATTGAAGATTATTACGCATACAAGGATCGTGAGGTGGAAAAATGATTCGTATAGGTCACGGATATGACGTTCATAGGCTGTGCGAGGGCAGAAAGCTTATACTCGGCGGCGTGGACGTTCCTTATGAAAAGGGGCTGCTTGGTCACTCCGACGCAGACGTGCTTACGCACGCGGTCGCGGACGCGCTTCTCGGTGCTGCCGCTATGGGAGACATTGGGAAGCTTTTTCCCGATAACGATCCCAAGTATGAGGGTGCGGATAGTCTCAGGTTATTAAAGCTCGTGGTCGGTAAGCTCTCGTGCGCGGGATATTCCGTTGGAAACGTTGACGTTACCGTTATCGCGCAAGCGCCGAAGCTAAGCCCCTACGTAAACAAAATGAGACTTAATCTCGCAAGAGTGCTTGACGTTGACGTTGACGCAGTAAG
>JAZOON010000136.1:0-5494 GCA_045655045.1 Eubacteriales bacterium
CTCTCTTGCGACGTAAGCGTTATTCAAGTTGCAGTTTATTCCGCCGTTAAACTGCGCTTTTTTCGTGGTCTGCTCTCTGTATATAACACGGCATCCCTCGGCGCAGAATTGACGAATACCCCAATGTGCTATATTGCAATCCTTTTTATCTCCCTCGGTTACGTAAAACGTGACGGTATCCGTGTCCTTAACTCTTCCTTCTTTGAAATATCTGTACCACAAAACGTAACTGCTGTTATCGTTCCTCAGATAAGGATTAAAGAAGGATGAAACCGTTATTTTTTCGGTGTCTGCGTTATCCGAAATTACTCCAACGGAAAAGCGTATCTCCTTTTCCTTTGTCAAAAATACGCGTACTGCAAAGGTATAGCCCTCTATTTCCGTAAAATAATACACCGCCGCATCGGTAAGCACCGTATATCTTGATATTACAGATTTTTCGTTAAGTATAGGCATACCTAAAAGAGAAATGAGTTCTCCATCTACGTTCGCAAAGAATGCTACGTGCGGTTCCTCCCCCTCCTTGACCTCGGGGAAAATACTGAATTTTCCCTCCTGCGCGCGAATATATCCGCAGGCATATGCCCACAGCATCATACCGTCGTTTATGTACGGCTGACGTGTATCTCCGTCCCCTCTCGGATACGCAAGAACAGATCCATCCTCAAGAAAGAAATGATTTGAAGGAAGAGAAATTTTTCTACCCTCATCCTTAAGCCTTTTTATCCTTTTTATTTCGTCAAAGAAAGTCATAGCTTTTCCTCGTTTTTAGTTATTTCCCGTACTTCTCAACGGCTTCTGCAAATCTGTTCGCCGCCTCATACGCTTTTTGGTAAAATTCTTCAATGTTATCAATACCCGCCGTGTAATTCGTGACCTCAAGCATAACAGAGCCTTGATACGGGCTAAAGGCAAAATGCTTTGCCGCCTTATCCATATCTATAACCCCACAGTACGGAAGCCAATGCTTATCCTCGCCGTATACGGCAGTGTTGTCGTGGATATGTATTGCCGCAAGACGCTTTCCGAAAAGCGGCATAAACTCCATACCGTACGTATAGCAAGCCTCGTGTCCTACGTCCCAGCAAAATCCTGCTTCGGGATAGTTTTCCATAGCGAAAGCAACGTTATCAAGTTTTCTGATATTCTCGTAAGCCACGGTAATTCCCTTTTCGCTTGCGTACTGCATAAGTCTATCGTATCGCTCAAATCCAACGTCGTTTATACGGGGAGGATTTTTTCCCGAAGAAAGATGCACCACGGTCACAGGTATACCGTACTGAACGCAAGCGTCAATACAGTCACAAATTCTCCTGAGCATTACCTCGCCGCCCTCGCCGGCAAGCCACATATCGTTTATACGGTCAAACGGAGCGTGATAGCTTTCGCAAGCTATCCCATATTTATCAAGGGCAGCCATAACGTCGCCAAGTCCCTCAATTTTGGAAACGAAGGTTGCGTCAAATCCGTTTGACTTTATAAGTCTTGCCTGCTCGTCAGCGCTACCCTCGTATTTATTATTCCATTCAATTCCAAGCTTCATTTTTATTCTCCTTTTAATCAAAATTTTTTCACCTATATTCTAACATATTTTTGTAATTAAAAGATTACAAAATATTGTCGATTTTAGACTTTGATTAAACAATATTGCTTTTACGTCTTTATCGGCGGAAAAAGCATACAGCCTCTTTCGCGATACATCTGAATTACTCCGTCGAGATATTCCCTCGACCAGCCAAGCTCACGCGACAGACAATCTCTGCACATATAACGCGAGGCGCACTTATCTATAAGCTTTCTGTGCGCCCCAACGTCTATGGTATCTATCTCTTTTTCGCAAAGGTAGCAGGTCATTTCTCTATGAGCTTCAAGCGATACAGCTTACAGCCGTGACCTTCAACAACCGTATTAACCGTACCGTTTACAAGCTTTTCTCTCTCGCCCGTCCATACCTCGGTTATCTCTATGTCCTTGCCGCAATGCGTCGTTATTCCCATCTCGTCAAAGCCGAATACAAATCTGTATTCACCCTCCATAAGATTGAACACACCTATCGCAAAATCTCCGTTTTCAAGAAGCCTTGCACAAACGAGAGCGTCCTCGGGACCTCTGTCAAGTGTAAGTCTGTAAACCTGATTGTACGCGCCGTCCTGATTTATGGCGATAGCCTCCTTATTTGTCAGTATAGCCTTTGCTCCCTCGCTCATTTTGCGTATGTCACAGCCTATCATCAAGGGCGAGCCGTACATACACCAGATTGAAAAGTGCGTCTTGTGGTCAAGCTCGGAGCAGCCGTTTGTCTGCCAGAAGCCGTCGATAAAGCTCTTTCCGTCCATTCCGACGACCAGCATATCCATATCGTTAAAGCAGCCGTGTCCGTTATAGGGTACTAAACGCGCCTGTCGCATCGCAATATCCTTGATTGACATCCAGCTATTTTGAATATCGTGAGTTGAACGCCACAGATGCGCGCCCGTGGTCTTTACCCACTCCTGCGTTTCTTCCATACCCCAAGAGCAAGCGCTGAATACGATATCTCTGCCGCAGTTGGCAAGAGCCGCGCCCATTCTGCGATAGAAATACTTACCGTCAAGCGTTCCCGTGTGATAGCAGAAATCGTATTTGAGGTAGTCAACTCCCCATTCGGCAAAGGTCTTTGCATCTATGTATTCGTGGTCGTAGCTTCCGGGATAGCCCGCGCAGGTGAGTGCGCCGCAGCATGAGTACATACCAAACTTAAGTCCTTTTGAATGTATGTAATCTGCAAGAGCCTTCATTCCGCTTGGGAATTTATTTTTATCCGCAACAAGTCTGCCGTTCTCGTCTCGGGAGAACTCCGACCAGCAGTCATCTATAACTACGTATTCATATCCCGCGTCGCGAAGTCCCGACTCAACTATAAAATCGGCTGTTTCACGCACGAGCTTTTCGTCTATTTTATCTCCAAAGGTGTTCCATGTATTCCAACCCATTGGGGGCTTTTTTATTATCATAGCTATCTCCTCTTTTTATTTATTTGCTGTATTTATATACCTCAACGTTATCGGGATAATATCCGTGTGTCATTCCCTGGTCAAAGGTCAAGGTCACCTTACAGCTCATCTCATTGTACAGCGCGACTACTCCGCTTGGCGGACATATGTAATCTCCAAGTCCTGCGCTTATCGTAACGTTTACTTCCTTGGCAATACGCTTTCCGAAGAATACCGAGTCAAAATATCTCAGTGCGTCCGTATACGTCGGACGGAACTCACTCCTCATTCCCTTTACGTCACACATCCACGGTATCGACCACTGCGCGTCCGTTACGTCCTTATCCAATGCCGCAACGGCAATTCCCTGAAATGCGCCCTGACTTCCGCCGTAAAGCTTAAGCTTTCCGTTCCAAAGTCCAAGAGCCTTTTTTTCTCCGTTTATCTCAACACCCTCAGTACCTGCATACGCCTTGATAAATCTCACCGCCTGAAGATCTCTCATTATCATGGTTCTGAAGTAGCAGGTGTCGGCGCTTTCATTATTTTTGAATCCGTAGTCGTCAAGCGCGCCGTTCGACAATTCCTCATAGTAGGCTTTTTCCCTGTCAAGCTCAAAGCTATGAGCGGCAACCGTAAGCACTATGCCGTTCGAGCTTGCGTGAGGCGTGGGATCGCTTACGCTGTATCCGATGAAAGCTACGGTTATTCCCATTGAGGAAGGAGACGCCGTTCTTGGAATTGCAAGATATGCCGAAACGTAACCGCACTCGTCGGGTGCTTTTATCTTCAGCTTATACAGATCAACGGAAGGTGTTGACGATCCACCGTCAATATTCTTTATACTCTTTGTTCCCGTTATCTTCTCCATTGACAAGACGTTGGGCGCAACCGCGTCAAGCTTTGCAGTCTGTGCGCTCCAGAATGCATCAAAATCACTCGGCTCAGTAGCCTTTGCGGTTATCTCCGCAGCATTAACGACCGCGCTGAACAACGCGGGCTCCTGATAGCTTGCCGACTGCTCAACCTCCGATATTGCCTTTCCGTTCTCGTCAAGTACCGTTACCTTAAGACGAACGATTCCCTTTCCCGTAGCGGGCACCTTTACAACCAATTTGCCGTGATCTCCGTCAGCCTTTCCCGTATACGATTTGCCGTCCTCCGTAGTAGCCACCCACGAAAATTCAGGACAGGACGCGACGGTTTTGTTGGCATAGAGAGTGCAGGAAAATACAACGCTGTCTCCAACCCGGTACGCCAGAGGATCCTTGTCGGTTATGGCTGAAACCTTTTTATCGCTTCCGCTTGTCTTTCTTATATCCTTAAGCGAGGACGGGGGCTTAGGCAGCTCGACCGTCGCCGTATCCTTCAGCTTAACCTCGTCGCTCTTTCTGTTTTCTACCCTCTTTATAAAATAGTCGGTGACAAGCGTTAAATCGTCAAGACACGCAGACGAAGAAAGAACAAGCGTTTTCTCCTCAAAGCTCGTAGCAATCTCGTCAAGATACAAAGAATAATCGCCCTTTATTCTTATCGTATAGCCGTTCGTCGATTCCTTTCTGAGTCCCGCCTGCGGGCCGAGCCACTTATGAAGCTCACTTGCCGCTGCTCCGTTTATATTCTCAATAGCAAATTCACTAAGAGCTACCCCGTGTACAGTAACGTTCTCAAGTGCATACTCTGCGTTATATTCGTAAGGCATTTTGTCAAGGTACAGTTTACCGTCCGATATGCAGCCGCAAAACCAATCTATCGCAGCAGAAACAGCCTCAGCGCTTCCGCCGTTTATAAAGAAATTGCCGTCCTTGTAATCCACGCTATAGTCGGAATATCTCGGATTTGTACCCTCGCTTCTGTCAGTTGTTCCTATAAGTATCTCCTTTTGCGCGGCAGGCGCGTCAACATCAACCATAAGCGGGATATCCAATTTGTATTCTTCCTTCAGTCTTATGCGAAAATCCGCCAAAGCAAGGACAGTATCCTTATCCTCGGTCTCCGAGCGAACTATTCTGTATTCCGAGAGCTCGGATAGCTCAATAAACGCGGGAGCTTCGGGAGTTTCCTCAACTTCATCCTTTTTACAACCAATTGTAAATATCGTCGTAAGCAACAATACTATACAACCTATAATTACTATCGTTCTTTTCATTTTTTACTCCTCTGATACAATTTTTCTTTTTTTATACGGCAAAGAAATAATAACGCCTACCGCCACAAGAGCCGTCCAAACAAGTATGAGCCTTCCCCAGCCGATCCTCGTGACCGCATTTGCAAACACAAGATTTGCGACAGCTGCCGCCATATAGCTGAGAAAATCCAAAAATCCCGTAACCGTAGATACCATTCCCGTATCGCGAAGCCCGGGACAGTATCTTGACCACATCATCGTGGAAACACCCATTGACGACATTATCGCTATAACCAATAAAACAACGTTCAAAACCGTAATCCTTACAAAATAAGCACTCACAAAGGCTACGAGGGATATAGAGAACATCAACAGTATAGTCATATCCATATTC